>JAPOYE010000062.1 GCA_026706695.1 Candidatus Dadabacteria bacterium
AGGATGTGTCGAGACTTCTATGGGACAATTCAGATGCATGGGTTAAAACTCTAGTTAAGAACAGAAGAGATGGGCATGAATAATTTTACCGTACGTACCGACCGCATTCAGATCAACGCACCCATTGACTTCGTTTGGGAGGTCCTGACTGACGTTGAAAAATATGGTGAGTGGAATCCATTCACATCTCAGGCCAGAACCGATTTTAAAATTGGATCGCCCGTTCGTCTACTGGTAAGAATGTGGCCCACAAAATTCAGAATAACTGAAACTCTATGTGCATTTGAAAAACCACGTCTTATTTCTTGGAGCAGGAATTTCGGAACTTCCTGGCTCTTATTTGTGGTGCGAGAGCAGCATCTGGAACCTGTAAGTGATGACAGTTGCAGCTACCATAATGTCGACCTAATGAGCGGCGTGCTTTCACCAATAATTTCACTTCTCTTTGGCGGTTATATACGCCGCGGTTTTAGCGATGTAGGAGTGGGATTGAAACTTCGCGCAGAAACTCTGTATCAAGAGACGAAAAACTAAAGATCTGCCGAAGTACCGTGTTCCGTCTCCGTGTTAAGCTGCGATACTGCGCTGAAAAAAAAGAAATCCGCTAAGGGGAAATCCCGACAAAGCTAATCATCTTGTCCGTACCGGAACCGTCTCTTCTGTATGAAGGAAGGCCCTGACAACAAGTGCACAGATTCATTATCTCGATTTGCTGAACTCCCGCATCACGAAGTTCGATTCTGTTAAGTTCCACAAGATCTAGAAGAAACTTCCCGTCGCCTTTTTCAAGAAGCCAGTCCGCTTCGCCGCTGAACTTTGAGATGAACTGTGACGCTACATCGTCTCGAACTTCGTAGCAGCATCCCCATATCGCCGGACCTATTACGGCCACGGCGTCCTGCGGCTTCAAAGAGTATTTTTCACAAACGGCCCCAACACAGTCCCTAGCCGCGCGCAGTGAGGTTCCGCGCCACCCCGCGTGGACGGCGCAGACGCATCCGGAATCGGGAAAGCAGAGCAAAACAGAAACGCAGTCGGCCGTGATGACCCCCACGCCTACACCTTTTTGCTGCGTAACGACCGAATCGGCTTCAGCAGGTTCCTCTGCCATCGCACCGTCGGCGAAAAAAACAGTGTTGCCGTGAATCTGGTTCACGGTAAGGATATTTTCAAGCCCGTGAGCAGAAGCGATTTTCAGAATATCCGGCCCTCCGGGATCATGAACGAAACCGTGTATAACGCCGCTGCACTTCTCAAGCAGGGTCGAACGAAAAACCTTCATCCGCTCCGCTTCCTTAGAAAATCGATCACTGAAACCATATCCTCGGGGATTTTCGCCGAAAGCTCAATTCGCTTTCCGGTCGCCGGATGGGTGAAGCCGAGGCTTCTCGCATGAAGAGCGTGCCTCTTTATTAACGCTCCAAGTACCCTCGAATTTTTCGGGTGGCTTTTTTTCCCTCCGTAAACTTTATCGGCAAGCACCGGAAACCCGTTTTCAGAAAAATGAACCCTTATCTGGTGAGTTCTTCCGGTCTTCGGCCAGACGCTCACAAGAGTCGCTCCGTGCAGCCCTTCGATTACCTCCCAGCGGGTCTCGGCATCTCTTCCGGCTCTGGAAAAAGAGGTCATTTTTATCCTGTTCGAGGAACTCCTTCCTATGGGGGAGATGAAAACCCCTGAACCTTTTTTCATTTCCCCGGAAACAACAGCCACGTATTCCTTTTCCGTCTCCCTGGTCTTGAACTGCTCGGAAAGACTTTTGTGCGCCTGATCGTTTTTAGCGACAACCATGACCCCGGAGGTTTCCTTGTCGAGGCGATGCACTATCCCCGGGCGCATCTCGCCTCCTATTCCCGAAAGATCCTCGCACATATAAACAAGAGCGTTCACAAGCGTACCGCTCGTCACTCCTGCTCCCGGGTGAACCACCATACCGGCGGGTTTGTTGACGACGATTATGTCACGGTCCTCGAAAACAACCTCGACATCGATCTCCTCTCCCTTGATGCCGCAGGGCTCAGGAGGAGGAATGTTAACGCTCAGGCTCTCCCCGCCGTTTATTATCCTGGAAGGCTTAAACGTTTTGCGGTCAATAAGTATGTTTCCAAGCTCTATGTGCTTTTTTATGCTCGAGCGGCTAAGCTCCGTAAGGAAGCCCGAGAGAAACACGTCGGCTCTCTGCCCGGCAAATTCCCGAGGGATTTCCGTTACGGTTTTTTCTTCTGCAGGTTCCATGAATTCCCCTCAGCTGCTCTCCTCAACGATAATGACTTCCGGCGGAACTTCGCCGAAAACATCGCACGCGCGCCCCTGGTTAACCGATATTTCTATGTATCCCCCGCTTCCCCCGACCACAACGATTTCACCGGGTTCCACGGAAGAATACGATTCCGAGATTCCCGTGACCCGCTTCTCTCCAACTGCTACCACGGCCCGGGCCCCGTCGCTTACTGCCTCCGTCGGTATGCTGGTTATAAGATTTCCGAACTTGTCAGTGTAAACGACGGTTCCGCGGATCTCGGCCCCGTTTACCGAGTATCCGTCGCGGGGAAGAATTTCTGGGTCACGGATTTGCGGCCCGATCTGCGAGAACGGAACCCCGAGCGAGAGATGCGCGGCTACCGGGGAGAATATATCCCTCCCGTGAAAAGTCGAGCTTATCTCTTTTAAAAAATAGTCGCGGTTTTTTATTTCGCGGGCGCTGAAATCCCCGCAGCAGCAAATGACCGAACTGAAAACGCCGTTATCAGGTCCCACGAAAAAATGACCGTCGGCGAAAAGCGCTATAGGTCTTCGTCTGCTTCCGACTCCTGGGTCTACCACGACCAGATGCACGGTATTTTTCGGAAAGTAGCGGTATGAGTTGCCTATGACAAAAGACGCGGCGCGGATGTCGTGAGACTCAATGCAGTGGGTTATGTCGACCGGGTGGACGTCTTCATTTACGGAGAGCATAACCCCTTTCATCGCCCCCACGTAATGATCGCTTGACCCGAAATCCGTTGTCAGTGTTATAATTCTCTTCATCCAGACCGCTCCGCGAGTAAGATTATGGAACGGAGACGGAATTATATCAAGTCAGATGGTGAAGCTTACCGTTTTGGGTTCGGGCACCTGCGTGCCCCACGAGAAAAGAGGTTCCTCGGGATATCTCCTGAGCACCGACGCCGACTTTTCTCTCTTTGACTGCGGAAACGGCACGGTATGGAAGCTCGAGAAAATAGGAGTTGACTATCTCGGGATCGGCAATGTTTTCATAACTCATTTCCACCCCGATCACACTTCCGACCTGATCCCTCTTCTTTTCGCTACCAGGCACCCTTACGGGAAAAAAAGAGAGGAAACGCTTGGGATATGGGGACCGGATGGGTTCTCGGAATTTCTCGAAAAGCTGCGGGCTCCCTACAGGGAGTGGGTAAGGCCAGAGCTCGTGGAAATCCATGAGATAGGAAAAAAGAAACAGAGAATCGGCGACCTTGAGATAAAGACATTCAAAACCGTTCACACTGAAAACAGCATTGGCTATGTTGTACGCTGCGGCGGAAAGAAAATCGTCTACACGGGAGACACGGGTTATTTCCCCGGACTTCGCAAGGTGGCTTCGGGGGCGGACATATTCGTTACGGAATGCGCGCTTCCGGATTCAGAGAAAATGGCCGTTCACATGACCCCTTCAGACATAGCGGAGATTCTTCGGGAAAGAAATCCCAAAAAAATTGTCCTCTCGCATCTTTACCCTTCAATGGACGGAAGAGATCTTCGGAAAGAAATAGAAGCGCTTTCGGGAAACAGAGAAACGGAGATAATAGTCGCCGAAGACTTTATGGAAATCGTTGCATAAGGAAATCAATATTTTATCTAATCCCTCTTTCCGGCAACGGCGCAGTTTACTTCCTCTATAAGATTCTCCGCAACCTCAAGGCTGTTTTCCGCCTCGGTAACCGGGCGTCCGACGACCAGATAATCAGCTCCGTAATCAATAGCCATTTTTGGAGTGAGCGCCCTTTTGTGATCGTTTCGGCTTCTCCCCTCGGGGCGTATACCAGGAGCAACTATTACGAGGCTGCTTCCAAACTCCCGCCTTATTTCCCGTATCGACTCCCCCGAAGCCACAACTCCGTCACAGCCGGCTTCGATCGACCTTCGTGTAAAAACCCGTACGTACTCATCAAGCTCCAGATTCTCGTTCATCATAAGCGCTCTCAGGTCGTCCTGATCGAGGCTTGAGAGAAAAGTGAGGGAAAGAATAAGAGGCCGGTCTCTTTTGCCACGGCCTTCCTTCGCGGCAGCCACCGTCGCCTTTCCGCCGTTTATGGTAACGAACTCTACTCCCTCGGGCACCGCCCGAAGCGCGGCCGTAATCGTACGGTCTATGTCTCCCATCTTGAGATCAAGGAAAACTCTCTTTCCAAGTCCCACGAGCTCCTTTACAAAGCTCATCCCCTCGCGCATAAAAAGCTGGTAGCCGACCTTGTAGATGCCGATCCTTTCGCCAAGAAGCTCCACAAGGGCAAGAGCTTCCTCGCTTGAGTCAAAGTCAAGCGCTATTATGAGCCTCTCGCAGCTCTGCGGCGCCCTCTCTCCATTGTTCTCCGGTCCCATGACTTGAAAATCCCTTTGTGTTGTGTGCCGCGACGTTATATCGCTCCGGCGAGAATAAACGGGATAAAGCATACCCGGCAAACGCGCACCATGCTTATGGCTACAACCCGATTTCCCCCATGTTAGCCGGGAAGCTGTTTTGCTTGACCTGCGTTGTCACGGCGTTATCATCTACGGTGACATGCGAGTCGTAGTCGCTAAACCCAGAGGATTCTGCGCAGGAGTCGAAAGGGCGATCGAAATAGTCGAAAGGGCCCTTGAGATGTACGGTCCCCCTATCTATGTCCGCCACGCCATAGTTCACAATAAAAGGGTAGTGGATTCTCTAAGACAAAAAGGTGCCGTTTTCGTTGAGGAACTCGACGAAATAAACGATCCTGAGGCCCGGGTCATCTTCAGTGCCCACGGCGTAAGCCCCGCGGTTATCGACGAAGCCAAAAGACGAGGCTTCCAGATAGTGGACGCCGTCTGTCCGCTCGTAACCAAGGTCCACAACGAAGTGAGGCACTACTCCGAGATGGGATACACGATAATACTCGTAGGCCACAGGGATCACGTAGAAGTCATAGGAACGAAAGGCGAGGCGCCAGACAGCGTCGTGGTTGTGGAATCGGCAAGCGAGGCCCTCTCGGTTAATATCCCGGATCCACAAAAAGTAGCCTACGTGACGCAGACTACCCTAAGCGTCGACGACACGAAGGAAATAGTGGCGGCGCTTGAAAAGCGCTTTCCGAAAATCGCAAAGCCTTCCAAGCTCGATATCTGCTACGCCACCCAGAACCGCCAAGATGCCGTAAAAGAACTCGCCGAGATCTCAGACGTCATTTTCATCGTGGGATCACCCGAGAGCTCGAACTCAAACAGGCTGGTCGAAGTCGCAAAATCATGTGGCGTAAGAGAAGCCTACTTGATTGAAGATACAGAAGGGCTCGGCGGTGTGGAAACGCTTGAGCAGAACATGACCGTGGGTATAAGTTCCGGCGCCTCAACTCCCGAGGTAATAATCGAAGAACTGCTGGCAAAGCTACAGGATTTGGGAGCCACCACCTTTGAAGAATTCAGCTTGAAGGAGGAATCCACGAAATTCCCCTTTCCACATTCGCTTGAGTTCTCAACAAGCTGAGTCTACCGAAAATGCAGGAACAAACCTCAAGGTACGTAGCCGACATAGAGGTCCCGGAGGGGGTAGTGTCAATAGACTGCGAGGTGAGAAACGGGGATAAGCCGGAGATCCTCTTTATCCTGAACAGCTCAACATGCGAGGGAACCGAAAACCCGCCCGTCGGAGATTTCCGGGGCTCTCTTGAGGGCCGCGGAGAAATCATAGTGGAAGCCGAAACGGACGATCCCGAAGCCTTTATAAGAAAAACCCTCTCCGCCGCGTACGGACCCCTCGCGGATATAACCCTTACAGATACAGATACCGACTGACGGATTCGGGGACGGAAACTGTTTCCTTAGTTAGCTATCCACCCGCCGTCAACGGAAAGCTCCGCTCCCGTCATGTACGCCACGTTTTCGCTGTCGCAGAGGAAAAGCACCGCGTGCGCCATTTCCTCGGGGGTCGCGAAACGGCCCAGGTGCCCGGTTATAGGCTGAAGCCCCTTCAGATACGCATCAAGCTCCGGTGGCGAATTGTCAAGAAAAGCCTGTACCATCGGAGTCAGGGTAGTGCCGGGATTTATGGCGTTTACCCTGATGCCGTTTGCCCCGTACTCAAGGGCCATGCTTCTTGTGAGCTGCGACACCGCTCCTTTGGTGGAATTATATGCGGCGGTGCCCGGTATGGCCTTAATTCCCAGTATGGAGGAGTTGTTGATTATTGTGCCTCCACCCTGCTCGATCATGTGTGGAATCGAGAACTTGGACATCATGAAGGTGCCCCTTACGTTAATGGCAAATACCTGATCCCAGTCCTCAATAGACGTCTCGTGAGTAACTGAGAGAGGAAGCACCCCTGCGTTATTAAACAGTATGTCGATTTTGCCGAAAAGCTTTATGGCATGCTCCACGGCCTCCTTGCAGTCCTCTTCCTTCGACACGTCGCTTACGAGATACTCTATGTTGCCGGGAGAATCCTTGGCCAGCTCCGCAGCCTCCACAAGAGTGCTTTCAGTTCTGCCGGTTATAAGAACATTCGCGCCCTCATTTGCAAAAAGAAGCGCCGTGACCTGTCCTATTCCCAGACTGCCACCGGTGATTATCGCGGATTTACCCTCAAGTTTCATTTTACCCCTCCTTGGTAGTGGTTATTTATGCAAGCGGCAAGCGCCAGCAAACTCAAGGTTAGTTTAAAACATCATGGGTAGCTGCGTCAATTCCCGGATGGCTTTTTTCACCGTCGCTGATACAAGACACGGAGAGTACGGAAGACTCCGTCGAAAGAAAGTGGAATTGGTAGCCCCAACGGGATTCGAACCCGTGTTTCAGCCTTGAGAGGGCTGCGTCCTAAACCCCTAGACGATGGGGCCAAACTCACAAGGAGTTATGAACCTATCATAAAAAGAGTTCAAATTCAAAAATGCCCCGCAGAAGCACCAAATGACCTGGCTGGGTTTTGTATGGTTTTTCGCGGGGAATATGCTGTATAATTAATCCGCAGCAAAAATGCCGTGGGTGAAACTCCTTTTCGGAAGACGGATATGAAAGCACGCGCTCTTAAGACAGAACTTCTAAACGGAGAAAGTGTCTTCTCGAAAAACAGATGCGATGCGGTTCTTTTCGATCTTGACGGGGTAATTACCACGACTGAAAAAATTCACTCGGCCTGCTGGAAAAAGACATTTGACGAGTTCCTTCATGCCTGGACAAGCAGGAAGGGGGAGGGCTTCGTTCCCTTTAACGAAACGGACGACTACCTTGAGCATGTCGACGGCAAGCCCCGTTATGAGGGCGTGCGCGGCTTTCTGCTCTCGCGCGCAATAGAACTTCCCGAGGGTGATACAAACTCCCCTCCGGGCGAGCAATCAGTTTTCGGACTCGGAAACAGGAAAAACCAGCTGTTCACGGAAACCCTTGAAAAAGAGTCTCCCGGAATCTACCAGACATCCGTCGCGCTAGCGCGCCATCTTAAGGAAGCCGGGTTTCGCCTGGCAGTCGTATCTTCAAGCAGGAACTGCCGGGCCGTGATGAAGGCCACCGGAGTAGAAAACCTTTTCGAGGTAACGGTGGACGGGGTAACGGCAGCAGAAAAAGGTCTTCGGGGAAAACCGCGACCTGATACGTTTATTGAAGCCGCCTCGGCTCTTGGAGCCAAGCCCGCAAGAAGTATCGTTATCGAGGACGCGGCGGCAGGAGTGGCAGCGGGAGCGAGTGGGGGATTCGGACTGGTAATCGGAGTAGCCAGGAAGCAAAACGAAGAGGAACTTTTTTCAAACGGAGCGGACATGGTCGTAAGCGATCTGGGAGAGTTCGGGCTTGGCGCGTAGCGGGCGAGGAAAACAGGAATGATAAAAAGAGAGAGAAAGGGCATATACACTGCACAGCACATATATCCTCCGGATCCGTGGAGAATAACAGAGAAGCAGTTTTATCCCGAACTAATCGGCCTTGGGGAAACTATCTTCTGTACCTCAAACGGCTACATAGGAATGCGGGGCGCCTTCGAAGAGGGGAACCCGAGCTACCAGAACTTCACCATAGTAAACGGCTTCCACGAAACATGGCCCATCATATACGGAGAGGAAGCCTTCGGGTTCACCAAAATGGGGCAGACCATAGTGAACGTTCCGGACTCAAAGATAATCAAGCTCTATGTAGACGATGAACCCTTTTACCTGCCGACCGCAACCCTCCTCCACTTCGAGCGATTCCTCGACATGAGAAACGGCGTGGTAGAGAGAAATCTCATATGGGAAATGTTCTCGGGGAAACAGATATCTATAAGGTCGAAAAGGCTGGTCTCCATGGAACATCGCCACTTGGCCGCCATATCTTACGAAGTAACGGTTCTCAACGACAAGGCCCCCGTAATCATATCTTCGGAAATAATTGATCACGAAAACTACGCCGAAGGGAATGAGGAACAGCCGGACCGCGGCAATGGAGGAGACCCGCGAAGGGCCAGCAGACTTGAACATCGGGTCCTCGAACCCCGCCTGAACGACGTGCGGGACACGAGCGTGATTCTCTGCCACTCGACCCGAAACAGCAAGATGACGATCACCTTGGGAATCGAGCACACGCTCGAGACAAACTGCGATTACTCCCATACGAGCAAAGCGGCAGGCGACCGCGGAAAAGTGGTTTTCATGGTTGACGCCCGAAAGGGAGAACCGATAAGCCTTACAAAGTACATGACCTATCACACCACGAGAACCGCGCCGCACACAAACGAGGAACTTCGAGAAAGGGCTAGACGGAGCCTTAAAAGAGCCAAGAAGTTCGGGTTTTCGAATCTGCTTGAGGGTCAGCGCAAGTATCTCGACAAATTCTGGGAAAGAAGCGACGTGTGCGTGGAGATGGACAGCGATGAGAGGACTGTGTCCTTCCAGCAGGCTGTAAGATTCAGCCTTTTCCAGATGTACCAGTCGTCGGCAAGGGTTGAAGGAGCCGGCGTGCCGTCCAAGGGTCTTACCGGAGCGGGCTACGACGGCCATTACTTCTGGGACATGGAAATATACTTAATGCCTTTTCTTATCTACACTTCGCCCACTATCGCCGAGAACCTTCTCAAGTTTCGCTACAGCATGCTTGACAAGTCCAGGGGATACGCAAGAAGGCTTAACCAGAGAGGAGCGATGTTTCCTTGGAGAACCATAAACGGGGAGGAGGCTTCAGCTTACTACGCTGCGGGAACCGCGCAGTACCACATAAACGCCGACATAGTCTACGCGCTCAAAAAATACGTTAACGTCACGGGAGATCATGATTTTGTCCCCAAGTACGGGGCGGAGGTCCTGATTGAAACGGCGAGGCTCTGGAGCGATATTGGATTCTACTCGAACTCGGGAGAAAAAAAATTCGAAATACACGGCGTTACCGGCCCGGACGAGTACAACACCGTGGTAAATAATAACACCTACACTAATCTCATGGCCCGCGAGAACCTGAGACTCGCCGCGGCCACGGTTGAAAAACTCGAGGAAACCGAACCCGAACTTTTTAAAAGCCTCGCCCACAAAACCAACCTCCAAATCTCGGAAATAGAGGACTGGAAAAATGCCGCCGAGCGCATGTACATACCGTATGACGAAAAACTCGGAATACACCCTCAGGACAACTATTTTCTCAAAAAGGAAAAATGGGACTTTGAAAACGTCCCGGAAGACAAGTACCCCATACTGCTCCACTACCACCCGCTGGTCATTTACCGCCACAAGGTAGTCAAGCAGTCGGATCTCGTGCTTGCGATGTTTCTTCTTGAAAAGGAGTTCTCGCAGGAAGAAAAAAGACGGAACTTTGATTACTACGACCCTCTCACCACGGGAGACTCTTCGCTTTCTGCCTGCATACAGGGAATAGTTGCCGCCAAGGTCGGACATATGGACAAGGCGATGGAATACGCGGAAAACGCAGTTTTCATGGATCTGGGAGACATGGGACGAAACACCGTTGACGGCTGTCACATAGCTTCCATGGGAGGAACATGGATGATGTTTGTGTTCGGATTCGCCGGGCTCGCCAACAGCGGGCAAAAACCCGAATTCATCCCCAATCTTCCCCAGGAAATGCTTAGGCTCAGCTTTTCCGTCTCAATCCTGGGCAATCTGATAGAGGTGGACATAAACCACTCGGAAACCAGATACACGCTTAAAAATGGAAACGGGATAGCTCTTTCCCATGCGGGAGTCGATTTTGAAATTTCACCGGAGAGCCCAACATTCGTAGCAGATACCTGAAAAACCGCCGCGGTTTTGTCCCAAAACGCGGAATCCGATACAAATGGGCTTTGAATTTGAGAAAAAGGTAGGCCTGGAAGCAGTAACAAAAACGGCAAAGGTCTGCGCAAGAATGAGCGGGAAACCTGAGTTCCGCGAAGCACTTTACAAAACGGATGGTTCCCCTGTAACTCTTGCGGATTTTTTTGTACAGGCGTTAATAAACGAAAAACTCACAGCCGCTTTTCCTGAAATTCCCATAGTCGCCGAGGAAACCTCGTTTTGTCTCGAAGGCAGTTGCGGAGAAAAACTCAGAAGACATCTTGAGAAACTTCTGCCCGAAAAAAGTCCAGACGAAATATTCCGCGCAATCGACAGGGGAAATCACGGGGATGGGAACCACGGTAGATTCTGGACCCTTGACCCGATCGACGGAACAAGAGGTCTTCTTGCGAAACGCCAGTACGCAATCGCACTCGCGCTTATTGAGGACGGTGAGGTAGTTCTCGGAATCCTGGGGTGTCCGGAACTGGGACCGGACAGGAGCAACGGCACAGGCGGAAAAAAGGGGGTTGTATTTTTCGCCGAGAAGGGACAAGGTTCCTGCCAGTTCGGGCTTTGGGGAAGTCCGCAGACCCGCATTTCGGTATCGAGTGTAGAAAAAGCCTCGGACTCCGTCATGTGCGAATCGGTTGAAGCCCCGGATTCGTCCTATGAATTTTCGGGGAAAATCGCCCGGTTTCTCGATATAAGCACAAAACCCGTAAGGATGGACAGCCAGTGTAAATACGCTGTCTTGGCAAGGGGAGATACTTCCATTTACCTTCGCCCCCCTCCGCGAAAAGATTACAAGGAGAACATATGGGACCACGCCGCAGGATACATAATCGTCAGAGAAGCCGGAGGAACCGTTACCGACTCCGCGGGCAAACCGCTTGATTTCTCCGTTGGTAAAAAACTCCTCGAGAATAAAGGAATTCTAGCAACGAATGGTGCCGTCCATGAAGCGGTCCTGCAGGCGGTTAGAAAAACCGTTTCTCGATAACATGGCCGGAAGGAAATAAAAGTTGCCCTCTATTCTGTTCCCGAAGTAGGACCAGAGTCAAGAACTCTTGATAACACAAGAATTATCAAGTGATTCGAATTAAAAAGAAGGATTGTAGGGTGTCCCGCGAATCCTAACCATCCCTATGCCCATGAGTACACCGCAATTATCACAACGGAAAGAACCACCCTGTAGATAACAAAAAGGGTAAACGATCTTGTCCTCACGTAACCGAGCAGAAACCGGATAGCGAAAAGCGCCGAGATAAAAGAAGTTGCAACTCCGAGAACGAAAGACCATCGGAACATATCCGCATACCCAAGATGCCTTATCTCAAAAACCCCGGCAGCAACTATGACAGGTATGGCCAGAAGAAATGAAAACCGCGCGGCTTCTTCTCTTTTGTAGTTTCTGAAAAGCCCTCCGGTAATTGTAACGCCCGCCCTTGAAGCTCCCGGCAGAATCGCAAAAGCTTGAGCCACACCGAAAAAAAGCGCGTCGGCGAGGTTCATGTCAGAAAGAGTCTTGCTCGCGGTCGTTTTTCTGTCGGAGATGTAAAGAAGTACCCCGAAACCAAGAAGAAAGGCGGCAACCAGAACAGGGTCGCGAAGCGCGCCCGAGGCATAGCCCTCGAACAAAAACCCGGCCGCAACAGCAGGCAGGGTAGCGATCACAAGGTAGACTCCGGTTTTTCCATGTTGGCGCCCCTCAAACGAAAAAGATCTCAAGCCACAGAGAAAATCCCGTATGATAAGCGCGAGTTCTCCCCTGAAGCAGTAAAGGATAGCAAAGAGGCTCCCTACGTGAAGCGCCACTGTGAAAGGCAGACCCTGATCCTGCCAAGAAAAAAGCCACGGAACCAGAAACAAGTGGGCTGTGCTACTTACGGGAAAAAACTCGGTTATTCCCTGTATCAGCCCGAGGACTATCGACTGCGCTATCTCCAATCTCTAACTCCCCGCAACCCCGTTTTGTAAAACACCTCTAAGGTAAAAAGCCGTGTGCGAGCCGCTTACCCCGCATATCTCCTCTGGAGTGCCACAGGCCACAAGCTCTCCTCCGTCTTCTCCTCCCCCGGGACCAAGATCAATCACATGGTCCGCACACTTTATGATGTCAAGATTATGCTCTATGACAACTACGGTGTTTCCTAAATCCACAAGCCTTTGTACTACGGAGACGAGTTTCTGTATATCGTCAAAATGAAGCCCGACCGACGGTTCGTCAAGTATGTAGAGGGTCTTTCCAGAGGCTTTTTTCCCAAGTTCCCTAGCGAGCTTTATGCGCTGCGCCTCCCCTCCGGAGAGAGTGGTTACCCGCTGCCCGAGCCTTACGTAACCGAGCCCGACTTCGTCGAGCAACCTGAGCTTCCCTGAAATCTTCGGTATGTTCTCAAAAAAATCCGCCGCCTCTTCTATGGTCATCTCAAGAACGTCCGACATGTTCTTTCCCTTGTACTTGATCGCCAGGGTCTCGTCATTGTACCTCTTTCCTCCGCACACCTCGCACGTGACGTAAACATCGGGAAGAAAGTGCATCTCGATCCTGACGGTTCCGCTTCCCCGGCACCCCGGGCAGCTTCCCTGGGAGAGGTTAAAGCTGAACCTGCCCGGCCCGTATCCCATCACCTTCGACTCGGGAAGCATTGAGAAGATTTTTCTTATCTCGGTGAGCACGCCGGTGTAGGTTGCGGGGTTCGATCTCGGGGTTCTGCCTATCGGGCTCTGATCGACCTTGATGACCTTGTCCAGATTTTCGGTGCCGATGATCTCTCCGTGCGGAGCCGCGCGATTTTTGCTCCGGTTAAGTTTTCTTGACAGGCCATTATAGAGGGTGTCGACCACGAGAGTGCTTTTCCCCGAACCGGAAACTCCTGTGACGCATATGAATGTTCCGAGGGGAAAATCAACGTCAATTTCCCTGAGATTGTTCCCTAAAGCCCCTCGAACCCCAACCCGGGTCCCGGAGGAGCGTCTCGAACCGGGCACCGGGATCCTCTTTCTGCCCGAAAGGTATCTTCCGGTAACCGAACCGGCGCACCGGGAGATTCTCCCGACGCTTCCAGAGCAGACAACCTCGCCTCCGAGTTCTCCTGCTCCCGGACCGACGTCAAGCACGAAATCAGCGCTCTTTATGGTTTCTTCGTCATGCTCGACAACGATTACGGTGTTGCCCATGTCCCTTATGCTCTTTAACGTCTCAACGAGCTTTTTGTTATCCTTCGGGTGAAGTCCTATGGAAGGCTCGTCAAGCACGTACGTTATTCCCGTAAGTTTCGATCCCACCTGGGTTGCGAGCCTCACTCTCTGAGCCTCTCCGCCCGAAAGGGTCGGTGCCGTGCGGTCAAGACTCACGTAGCCAAGTCCTATGTCCCCGAGAAAACCGAGCCGGGAGGATATCTCCTTTATTACCTCCCCGGCGATTTTTCTCTCCTTCACGGAAAGTTCAAGCGACTCGAAATATGGGGCGAGATCGCAAACCGCCATGCCGGCAAGATCCGATATGTTCTTTCCCCTGAAAAGCACGGAAAGGGCGATCTTGTTGAGCCTGGATCCGTCGCACTCTCTGCACGGAACCGTTCTCATGTATTTCGAGAGTTTTTCCCGAAGCTCTTCCGAACCGGTCTGCGAGTACCATTCCGTGAGCATGCCGACGATTCCGGGGAAAGTCGCGGTGTATTCCTTTCGCCTTCCCCTCCTTGCCTTCCTGAAGCTTATTCTCTCCGTCCCCGAACCGTAGAGTATCTTTTGTCTGTGCGGAGCGGAGAGCCGGGAAAACGGGACGTCGAGCGAAAACCCGTAATGCCCGGAGAGTCCCTCGAGTATCCGGGCAACGTATTTTGAATCCTCAAACGGCTTGATCGCTCCTTCGCGAAGGGACTTCCCGGGATCCTCCACTATGAGTTCGGGGTCGAAAAACGTTTCGAATCCGAGCCCTTGGCAGTTCACGCATGCGCCGTATGGACTGTTAAAGGAAAAAAGCCTGGGGGATATCTCCGGGTAGTTTATCGCGCAGTGGGAACAGGAAAAATGTTCACTGAAAGTGAGAGTTTTCCCACCTTCGATTTCGCATTTCAAGAGCCCGCCCGATCTTTTAAGTGCAAGTGAGACCGCGTCTGAAAGCCTTTTTTCCGAACTCTCCCCACGCAAAGCCATATTGTCCACCAAAAGTTCGATAGTGTGTTTTTTGTTGCGGGAAAGCTCTATGTCGTCTTCAAGGTCATAGGTCTCTCCGTCGATTCTAACCCTGACGAAACCTTCCCTTCTCATGTCTTCTAGCTCTTTTCTGTATATTCCTTTTCTTCCCTGAACTACCGGGGAATATACGGACACGGGTTTTCTGCCCGCTTCCTCGCGGATTCTCTCAATCATGCTGGAAGGGATCTGTGAAGATATAACGTCACCGCACTCATAGCAGTGCGGCTCTCCGATCACGGAAAAAAGTACGCGCATGTAGTCGTATATCTCCGTTATGGTCCCGACGGTCGAGCGGGGGTTTCTGTGAAAAGTCTTCTGATCGACCGAAACGGACGGAGAAAGGCCCTCGACGAAATCGACATCCGGCTTGTCAAGCTTCTCGACAAACTGCCTGGCGTAGGAGGAAAGCGACTCCATGAATCTTCTCTGGGCCTCGGCAAAAAGTATGTCGAAGACCAGAGAAGATTTACCCGAACCGCTCACTCCCGTGACAACGGTGAAGCTGCGCCTCGGTATCTTGACGTCTATGTTCTTAAGATTGTGCTCCCGCGCACCGATTATGCTGATGAACTTCAATCTGAAGGCTCCCTTGGGAAAAACACGCAGATAAAATTACCCGATACCGGGGGAACCGTCCGCCGTCCGTGCGGCTTCGGAGAGAAACCGGGTGAAAATCAGTTCTGAAAGGCAGGTCTGCTCAAGCTCGGGATGCCACTGAAAACCTATGACGCGGCCGGCGGCCGACTCAAACCCCTCCACTATTCCATCCGGGGCCAGAGCGTTTACCCGAAGACCCTCTCCGACCCTGTTTATCGCCTGGTGGTGGTAGCTTTTTATCTCGAATTGCTTCTTCTCCGCAAAACCGCCGAAGACCGTGTCCGGAAGAACCGTGACATCGTGGGGCTCGCCCCCTTCGTGACAAAGCGCGTCTGGCAGGAGAGCTTTTATGTCCTGATGTATCGAGCCCCCGTAGAAAACGTTTATGAACTGCATACCTCCGCATATACCGAGAACCGGCATGTCTTTTTCGAGAGCAAGGCGAAGGACGTTGAATTCCGTTTCGGTCCTCTCGGGACTCATGGGGTTTATGGCGGGATGCGGGGATTCGCCGTAGAATTTCGGGTCCATGTCCCTTGAACCCGGTATCAAAAGCCCGTCAATCACTGAGACTATATCGGACAGAAAGCCGGAACCCGACGCCTCGGCAACCGTGGGAATCAGAACCGGGGCGCCGCCGTAGAACTCAACGGCTTTTGAGTAGGCAGACTCTATGAGGTTTGATTTGTCCTCAAGGTCGGTTGTTATGCCTATAACAGGTCGTTCTTTCATGTCTTGGCTTCGGGCCCCTTTCGGGGAATCTCGCCTTGAACAGCATAGATAACGAACTATTCAAGCCTAATAGTCTTCCAGTAAACAGTATCTGACTCCTTGTTCTTCGTCTCCACATATGCCCCGAGTGCCCAGACAAGATTATCGGCCTTCGTGCGGCTGCAGCCATCCGGTGTTACCGCCGCTCCGACCAGGGAAAACTTGATGTCCTCTATGAGATCTTTCGATCTTCCACAAAGTACATGCCGTGCAAGATGATCGGCCCTCTCTGACTTTTTCTCTACAACACCGGGAAACCACCTTAAAAATAACCTTTTTATATGGCGGTCCGGTTTAAAACCTTCCCAATGCAGGTTCCGAAGAAATTCACTGGCCAATGGCATTCTCATTCCTGGTGCCTTCCATGTTTCCATGCCGGGAGGCGGTGGCCATTGCTTCTCGATCCTTTTTTTCGGGTCTCCAAGGAAGGCCGCCAATACAGGCACAACTTCCTCAGTACGCACAAGCCTAGAAATATTATCCCGTAGTTCTTCCAAAGCTTGGTAGTACTCTATATCTTTTCCAAGTGAATATGCCCATTTCCCGATCGCTTTAGCATCCTTCCCTCCTGTCAGTCCTCCCAAGCATTCCTTCACCTGCTGGATTCGCGAGCGGTCAGAATCGACCGCTTTGGAAAACGCTACTGGATTATAATTTTCCAGAAGCGATTCAAACTCTTTCCTGCGATTGAGAAAGGTTGACCATCTGCCCATATTGCTAGCCAAAGCAAGTGAGGCAGCCTGAAATACTGCTGAATTGTTCTTCCGGTCATTTTTCCCATTTTTCCGAGGATGAATTTGACCCAAGGATTCTACAAGGCGGTCGGCCATGTTCATTGAGTCACATGAGTCTTCTATGCAGAAATCTTCGCATAGTCTTTGCCTGACTTTGGGACATTCAAATAATCTCTCAGATATTTTCTCAATATCAAGAACTTTCATCTTGAATTAGAACACTGAAATTGCGTATTCGCTCGCAATTCTGACTGACTTATTTTGATCAATAAGGCACTTCTAAAAATACCCTCGTATTCCAGTTAAACTTCAAGCAGGAACAAAGAATACCCGCTCACCCCCCCCCCCCGTCAAATTACAGGGGGGCCGTGGGTGTGGATACAAAACAATGCC
>JAPOYE010000063.1 GCA_026706695.1 Candidatus Dadabacteria bacterium
AAACCGAAATTTGTTTGCTAACCCCAACACGGTAAGCTCTTAGTGGGAATTCCTGGCTTCTGGTTAGAAACCATGTCTGAGAGAGGTGTTTTGAAAAAGCTTTCGGATTTTTTCCTTGCGCCGCCAAGGATCGACTCCGATGAACTGAAGGAGCTGCTCGGGGAAGACGACTCCGTGCTGCTCACGGTTCAGACCCTCAGCTGCACTTACAAACCGAGGGCGTGGATAGACAGAAACACTTTTTTCAGAAGCATCCTGATGCTTACGAAAAAAAGGGTCCTGATACTTAAAAACAGCTCCAAAGTGAGCGTTCTAAGGGACATAGAGCTTAACACCATAACGCATCACAAGTTCGGTTCCACCAGAAGCAAGGGACTCAAGCTTGAAATAAAAACAGTCGACGCGGAAGACTCGATAATGTTTCACCAGCAGTACAGAAAAGAGTTTGAGGAGCTTTCGGGGAAATTCGAAGAGGTGATGGCCCAGGCCATTGAACTCTCCGCGGGAACCGGAGAAACTTTTTTCTGCATGCACTGCGGAGCGAGAATTCCCGCCGCGAGCGTCTTCTGTTCTTCCTGCGGCAAAAAAGTTAGGGTATAGCAGCCTCTTGGTACGGAGAGAAAATTGATACACGGTTCTATAGTAGCGATAGTAACGCCGTTTGAAGACGGCGCCGTTGACTACGGAAAGCTAGAGGAGTTAATAGAGTTCCATATAGAGAGCGGAACCCACGGCATAGTTCCGGTCGGAACCACAGGAGAATCCCCCACCCTCTCTCACGCTGAGCATGAAGAAGTAATAAAATTCACCGTGGATACGGTAAAGGAGAGGATTCCCGTGGTCGCGGGCACCGGGTCAAACAGCACCGAGGAAGCCCTGCGACTCACGAAATTTGCGGAGAAGGCCGGTGCGGACGCAGCTCTGGTGGTGACCCCTTACTACAACAAGCCGACTCAGGAAGGAATCTATAGACATTTCCGTACAATTGCAGACGAGACAGCCGTTCCCCTGATACTCTACAACGTGCCGGGGCGCACGGTCGTAAACATAGAGCCGGAAACCGTGGAGAGACTTTTTTGCGACTGCGAGAGCATAATCGGCATCAAGGAAGCCTCGGGCTCGCTTGAGCAGGTAAGCAGAATCATTTTTCTCTGCGGAGAGGACCTGATCCTTCTCTCGGGAGACGACGCGGTTAACTACCCTCTTCTAACGGTCGGTGGGAAGGGCTTCATAAGCGTGACAGCGAACATAGCCCCCGCAGACGTATCGGAAATGTACAACTCCTTTGCAAGAGGGGAACTTGAGAGGGCCAAAGAGCTTCACTACCGCCTTCTCCCGCTTAGCAGAGTTCTCTTCGTGGAATCAAACCCGATACCCGTAAAGGCCGCTCTTGCCGTGATGGGGAAAATAAGCCCCGGGATAAGGGCCCCTCTTTACGAACTTTCGGGAGAAAACCTCGAGAGGCTGAAAAGAGAACTTGAGAGCTACGGGCTCACGTAACACGGAAATTGTCTGAATCCGACTGCCTTTTACACACTGAAGATGGAATCTCAGGATCTGGGAGAATCATAGCCGGCGTCGACGAAGCCGGAAGAGGATGTCTGGCCGGGCCGGTAGTGGCAGGCGCAGTAATACTTGATGAGAACCGGCCTATTCACGGACTCAGGGATTCCAAGGCGCTTTCCGAAAAAAGGCGCAATGAGCTTTTTGAGCAAATCCGGGAAAAGGCCCTCGCCTACTCGGTCGGCATGACCGCGGCCGAGGAAATCGATCGCATAAACATCCTGCGGGCGGCGCTTTTGGCAATGGAAAAAGCCGTTCTGTCCCTGGGGAGAAAACCGGACTTCCTTCTCATAGACGGCAACTCGAAGACTTCTCTCCCCATCCGGCAAAAAGCGATAATAAAGGGTGACTCAAAGTGCGCCTCAATAGCAGCCGCTTCAATTGTCGCAAAAGTGACAAGAGACCGCATGATGACCGAGATTGAAAGAGAATACCCCGGATACGGCTTTTCCCGTCACAAGGGGTATCCAACAAAAGAACACCTCGGTGCCTTGCGAAATCTGGGACCCTGCCCGATACATAGAAAATCCTTTAAAGGTGTCTTATAACTGATTGACATAATTATATCTTGACTTTTTCCCAGCGTTGAAACGATAATATACGTATGACTGGGATGCTTTCAGGTCTGTCTCTGCCGGACAAGCTTTATTTCAAGATCGGAGAAGTAAGCGAGATCATAGGAGTGAAACCCTATGTTCTCAGATACTGGGAAACCGAATTCAAAGAAGTAAGGCCCATCAGGAGGAAGTCCCAGAGACTTTACGACAAGGACACGATTTATCTCTTCCACAAGATAAAGCACCTGCTTCACGATCAGAAATTCACCATAGCGGGGGTTCAGAAAAGACTCAGGGATGAGAAAAGCGGAAGCGGAAATATATCCCCCCTCTATTCGGACAAAGTACTGTTGCGCGAAATTCTAAATGAGTTAAAATCCCTGAGGCAGGATCTCTGAACGGGCCACTTCGCGTCCTGTTCGCCTCTGATCCGGTTTCTTGTTAAATACGGGGTGTGGCGCAGTTGGTAGCGCACCGGTCTGGGGGACCGGGGGTCACCGGTTCAAGTCCGGTCACCCCGACCAAATCAAACCCGCAAGTCAGTTTCCAAGTCAAGTTCAGTTGTCCACGCGACTCTCTCAGTGCGCCGGGATTGGCTGTTGCGAGAAATCCCTGATGGGTTAAAATCTAGCCGGAACTTTTTATTCGGGGTGTAGCGCAGCTTGGTAGCGCACCGGCTTCGGGAGCCGGGGGTCACCGGTTCAAATCCGGTCACCCCGACCATTCCCAGACATGAAGCATAAAATACTGCTCTCAAACGATGACGGGGTGAACTCAAAAGGCCTGAAGGCGCTTGGAGAAGCCCTGTCCCACTTGGGAGAGGTCTACACCGTGGCCCCTGACCGCGACCAGAGCGCTTCTAGCCACTCGCTAAACCTCATGAGGCCCCTGAGGATAGAAGAGGTTTCAGAAAGAGTGTTCTCCGTGGATGGAACTCCGACTGACTGCGTGAATCTCGCCGTGAACGGAATCCTGAGCGGCAGAAAACCCGATCTTCTGGTCTCCGGAATAAACATGGCCGCCAACATGGGGGACGACATAACGTATTCGGGAACCGTAAGTGCCGCCATGGAAGCGACCCTTATGAAAATCCCCGCGATAGCGGTATCGCTCGCGGCGAAAAAAGACTTTCTGTTCCAAACCGCGGCCCATTACTCAAAAGTGGCGGCGGAATTCGTTCTCAAGACCGGTCTTCCCGAGCACACCCTGCTGAACGTAAACGTTCCCAACCTTCCCCTTGAGGAAATAAAGGGAATACGGGTTACGCGCCAGGGCAAGAGGGTTTACGAGGCTCCGATAGTGGAGAATACGGACCCCAGGGGGAAAAAGTATTACTGGATAGGCGGAGACGAGCTTGATTCCCTTAGAATTGAAAACTCAGACATAGTGTCCGTCCTTGAAGGCTACGTCTCGATAACCCCGATAAAGCTTGACATGACGGATTACGGGTACCTAGAAGAGCTCAGGGAAAAACTAGAGAACCATGCTTAAAAGCCTCTACGAATGGGTTCTGGGCTGGGCGGACAGAAAGCATGGCCCCTTCGCGCTTTCCCTGGTTTCCTTCACGGAAGCCTCTTTTTTCCCCATCCCCCCGGATCCGCTTCTCATGGCGCTTTGCCTCGGAAACCCGCGGAAGTCATACCGCTTTGCTCTTTACTGCTCCGTTTTCTCCATACTGGGAGCGGCGGCGGGGTATCTCATAGGATACTGGGTGTGGGAGCTTGTCGGGGACTTTTTCACCTCCCACATAATAACCCTGGAGACGTTTGCGATTGTAGGCGACAAATACTCAGAGAATGTCTTTGAAGCCGTTCTGGCTGCGGCCTTCACTCCCATACCCTTTAAGGCGTTCACCGTGACGGCGGGGGTCTTCAAGATCGACTTCCTCACCTTCATAGCCGCCTGCGCCGTGGGAAGAACGGCCAGATTCGCTATAATCGCTTTCCTTCTTTCGGTTTTCGGAGAAAGAGTAAAATTGCTTATCGACAAATACTTCAACATATTTACGGTTATATTTTTCATACTGCTTCTGGTTGGGGTATTGCTTCTAAAGGAACTGGGCTGAAGTGCTTGGCAAAAGCTTCGCAGAGATGCGGACACGGAAAGTGATTTGTTGGCACGTAACTTGCCGCATAAGAACATATATGTTTCATAGAAACCTGGTTTCAAACCGTATCACACGTACAGATTATGAGCGCTAGAAAAGTCGTTTTAATCCCGGGAGACGGTATCGGCCCGGAAATCGCCGAAGCGACAAAGGACGTCATCTCCGCTTCCGGAGCCAAGATCGAATGGGTTATAAGAAGGGCCGGAGTATCGGCCATAGAAAAATACCGGGAAGTCCTGCCGGAAGTTACTCTGGACGCCATAAGGGAACATAAAGTCGCGCTCAAGGGACCATGCACGACCCCGATAGGAGAGGGATTTTCATCGGCAAACGTGGAACTGAGAAAAAAACTTGACCTGTACGCGGCCGTAAGGCCGGTACGAAGCATTGAGGGCGTGAGGACCAGATTCTCCGACGTTAACATAGTCATCGTGCGCGAGAACACCGAAGGTCTTTACAGCGGCGTTGAAAACACGGTTTCCCCTGGAGTCGTGATGAGCATGAAGGTCGCGACCGAGAGAGCGTGCGAGCGAATCGCCAGATGGGGATTTGAGTACGCGAGAAAAAGAGACAGAAAGAAGGTAACCGTGTTTCACAAGGCCAACATAATGAAGATCACCGACGGTCTCTTTATCAGCAAGGCAAGGGAGGCAAGCGAGCAGTACCCGGACATAGAGTATGAAGAGTACATCATAGACGCGGGATGCATGAGGCTGGTTCAGGACCCGGGCATGTTTGACACGCTGCTGCTTGAGAACCTCTACGGCGACGTGATGAGCGACCTCTGCGCCGGTCTTGTCGGAGGACTCGGGGTTGTTCCCGGCGCCAACATAGGGAATGAATACTCGGTCTTTGAAGCGGTGCACGGATCTGCGCCGGACATAGCGGGACTCGAAATAGCAAATCCGCTCGCTCTAATAATGTCAGCGGTAATGATGCTCAGGTATCTGGCCGATTCAGAAGGAAGAGAGGACATGAGAGAAGCGGCCGACAAGATAAAGACGGCTTACAACATAGCCCTTTCAAACGGCGACAAGACCCGGGATCTCGGAGGCGACCTCAAGACGGCCGATTTTGCCAGGGTTCTCATACAGAATATACTGAAGATATAAACAGGCCCCGCCTCCCGCGTGGCAAAATGCTGGTAAACCCCGATGAACAGAAACAGAAAAGTCCCTTTTCCGGTTTTTCTTCTGATCTCAACCGTGCTGAATTTCATACTGATTCAGTTTCTTTTCTCAGAGATACTTCCAGACCCCGAAAGTCTTAAGGACTCGCTCGAGAGAACGTACATAGAACTTATCGAGATACCAGTTAAAGAGACTGAACCTCCCGACAAACCGTCAAGGCTCGCCGATAAGTCTCACAGGGCGGAAAAAGAAACTACCATAGATGACACGACAAAACTCTCAAGGTCCGCTCCCCAACCGACAAAGAAAAACACGGCGCAAAGAAAACCCGCGGGAGCGATTCAACCCGGAGAACAGGAAAAGAGCACGGAGAGGTTCTCTCCCGAAAAAGACCGGGTCGCCATCATACCCGAGGGGGAAAGAAATAAATCCGAAAAAAGAAAGGCCAGCCCCGATCAGCTGCCTAGAAGCGACCCGAGTGCTTCCGCTTCCCAGATGGTGAACCCCAGCATAGTGGATGTTCCCTTCGATTACAATACAGAAGAACAACTTCTTGGCACCAAAGACGTCGAGAAGGAAATTACCGTTGATCTCAACACGACGGAATACAAGTACATCTCCTATTTCACGAAACTGAAAGAGAGAATTTACCAAGTCTGGAAGTACCCCAAGGAATCGCAGGTAAGAAGGGAACAGGGAAACGTACGGATCGTTTTCACTCTCAGAAAAGATGGATATCTTGAAAACGTGAGGATAATCCAGCCCTCCGGTTTCGAGAACCTGGACAGGGAAGTGCTGCGCACAATAAGGGTGGCTTCCCCCTACAACCCTTTCCCCGAGAGCTGGAAGGAAGAAAGACTCAGAATACCCGCCACCTTCGATTACAAGCTTCCAACTTGGGTAAGAAGGTACTACAACTGAACCTGCACTCTCAGAGAATGTGGACCTTGGGGCCAGGGGTATCGGCCTCTTTTATCTCCCCGATAAGGTAAGCCGTTTCCGGTAGATCCTGCGCGAAGGACAAAGCTCCTTCGGCCTGCTCCCGCGGCAGCACCGCTATTATTCCCACCCCGCAGTTAAACGTCGAGTACATCTCGTCGCGGCTTATGTTCCCGGTTTTCATTATCAGGTCAAAAACGGGAGGTTCAGGCCAGTTTTGGCCTTCAATTGCCGCAAAAAGTCCGTCAGGAATGGCTCTTGAGAGGTTTCCCGGAATCCCGCCACCCGTTACGTGGGCAAGAGCCCTTACGTCGAATTCTCCGCAGAGCCCGAGAACGGCCCTTGAGTATATGGCCGTGGGTGTGAGAAGTTCCTCTCCAATGGTTTTTGAGAGGCTTGGGGGTTTCGAATCAATCGAGTAGTCTCCGATATCGAAAAGCACTTTTCTCGCAAGCGAGTAGCCGTTTGAATGAAGACCGCTTGAAGCAAGCCCGATGACCGCGTCGCCCGGCCCTACTCCGGCGCCGTCAATATAAAGATCTTTCTCTACCACTCCGACACAAAAACCCGCAAGATCAAACTCCCCCTCGGCGTAAAATCCGGGCATCTCCGCCGTCTCTCCCCCGATAAGCACGCATCCCGCCTGGACACATCCCTCGCAGATACCTTTCACCACCTCGGCCGCCTGCTCGGAATCAAGCTTCGAGGTAGCCAGATAATCAAGAAAAAACAGGGGTTTCGCGCCGCACGTAATCACGTCGTTAACGCTCATGGCAACCAGATCTATGCCTATCGTATCAAATCTGCGCGCGGAAAAGGCCGTCTTGAGCTTCGTGCCGACGCCGTCTGTGGCCGATACAAGCAGGGGCTCACGAAAAGTGTCCGTATCAAGCGGAAAAGCGCCCGCAAAACTCCCGAGCGGGCTTACTTTGCTTTCGCCGTAGGTCGACTCGACCAGAGGCTTTATAAGCCGCACGAACCTCTCGCCTTCCTCCACATCAACTCCGGCGCTTTTGTAAGTAATTTCTTCCGACACGAAAAAAGAGACCGTCTGTTAATTGACGACCTTCATGGACAAAATAGACACTGTCTCGACGGGAACATCTCCCGGTCTGGTCTGAACAGCGGCTATTTTGTCAACAACTTCGATTCCCTCAGCCACTTTTCCGAACACCGCATAACCGAAATCACGGACACCATGATCAAGAAAAGGATTGTCCCTGTGATTTATAAAAAACTGCGACGTAGCGGAATTAACATCGGCGGTCCTAGCCATTGCTATGGTGCCGCGTTCATTTTTAAGGCCGTTATCGGCCTCGTTTTTTATCGGGGCTTTAGTAGGCTTTTGTTTCATGTCCGCGGTGATACCGCCACCCTGTATCATGAAATTATTTATCACCCTGTGAAATATGGTGTTGTCGTAAAAACCCTCTCCCACGTAGGAAAGAAAATTCGCCACGGTAATCGGCGCTTCTTCTTCATAAAGCTCAAGTTTTATGTCGCCCAGCGAAGTTGAAATAAGAACCATTGGTTTTCTCCTTTCTTTCTTGCCGCTCGATTCAGCGGACATTTTTTTGTTCTTACTAGAATCAGAATTAGAGTACCCATCTCCGGGAAAAGCGATTAAAGCGAAAATAAAGCATAGAGCGAAAACAACTGCGTTTTTCATTGGAAACCTCTGGGTCGTAGATTTAAGAAGAAATGGAATTCGTTCTATTTAAAACAGGCGGTAAAAAGTTCCTCAGACACTGTGGGCTTTCTTCTTCCCGCCGCCCGTAATGATAGCACAAAGAAGTGAAACAGTGAACTTTTATTTCCCTGCCCAAGCAAGCGAAGGGGCGCTGCCATGTTTACAGCATCCTCAGCTAAAGGGATAATTACCCGTGCGCTTTACAACCCTGCGCGAACACCAAAAAACGGAGACAGACAATGGGCAGACCCGAATTCGGAGTAATGCTGAGACAGCAAAAAATAGATTTTGAAGACATAAAGGCTGCGGCGCAGTTATGCGACTCGACCGGATATGATTCCGTTTGGTTCTACGATCACGTTCTAGGTCAGGGAATAATCGGTATCGACATCTATGAACCCTGGACTCTAATGTCAGCGCTCTCGACAGTAACGGAGAACGTTAAGCTCGGAACGATGGTGCTTTGCAACCCATTCAGGTACCCTCCCCTGCTCGCCAAGATGGCTTCAACGCTTGACGTGATAAGCAACGGACGCTTGGAATTCGCAATAGGAGCCGGGTGGTTTGAAGAGGAATTTCGCGCTTACGGATATTCCTTCCCCTCAACGGAAGAAAGAATAGAGATGCTGAGAGAAGCGGTCACGATACTCAAACTGATGTGGACGGATGAGACCGCCTCTTTTGCCGGCAAACATTACAAGGTGGAAAACGCGTTTTGCAACCCCAAGCCCGTTCAGCGTCCCAACATTCCAGTATGCATCGGAGGCTCCGGAGAAAGATTCCTCTTAAGAGCAGTGGCAGAACTCGCCGATGAATGGAACTGTCCCGCGACAAGCGCAATTGAATTCGACCGTAAGCACTCGATACTCCGCAAGCACTGCGAGGAAGTCGGCAGAAACATAGAAGATATAACGATATCTCAGCAGACAGTCTGCGTTCTGGTTGAGGACAGAAAAGATCTTCCCGAAAAACTCGAAAAGGCCCAGAGACGCTACGGATTCTTCGGAGATATAGAAAAACTCGGGATCGTGGGAACCCCGGAAGACTGCGTAGAAAAAATCAACACGGATCTGGAGAAGGGAATATCCAAATACACGATTTTCTTCTCCGACGTGATGAACCCCAAGACCATAGAACTTTTCGGAAAAGAAGTAATACCCGAATTCAGATAAAGACGGATTATTGCAGTTCTTCATTGATTTGCAACCACTCCTGCGCAATCTGCTTCTTTCGAACCTCCGCCATTGAAGTTTGAACTAAAAGTGAATAGTTTATAATTAGGACGTGGACACTATGAAGACAGTACTGCTACTGGCGACATGCATCGCATTGTTTCTTACCGGCGGCATGGCAAACGCCCTCTCCACATGTCCAATGAAGATGGACAAGGCTTCCGCCGAAATGCAGATGGACGCCGACATGGAAATGCCTTGCCATGAAACAAAAGATTCGGAAGATCGAAGCTCCAACCAGTGCGATGGCTGTGATTGCCAGCATTGCGTCCAGATAAACGCACTGCCGGTTGAAGAGTTAAAAGATCATCATGGTGGAGATGCTGTCGGAATTCTTGCCGGCCAGCTCCTGTCCTCCCGCCAGATCAAAACCCATTTCCGACCTCCAAAACACCTCTCCTGAGCAAATCTGCGCGCGTCCGCGCGCTACAAGCGGCTTCGCTTCGGCGTCGCCAAGCCATAATCGATACTCAGGAGGAAACATGAAATTAACGGTTTTCACTTTATGTTGCGTGATCCTGATGGGCTACGCCCCTCAGTCACTGTCTCGTCCGGTCTCATATCCGGGCGGCTGGACGGTCATGCAGAAAAACGACAAGAACGCGCATTCTCTTCACGTTCATTATTCGCCGACGGCAAAGTATTCAATAGGATACAGAACCGAATACTGGCGCGAGGAGGATTGGCAGTTCCACGGTGTGCAGATTAACTATCTGGTAAAGCGCCTCAACGCGCCGGCCTCGCAGGCAAACTTCTATCTTAAAGGCGGCCTTGGCACAGCCTACGGTGATCTTGGAGTGCCCGACGGCGAACTCCAGCCCGCTGCCTTTGCCGATATCGCCCTTGACTGGGAAACTCGACGGTACTTTACGAGTTATGAGAACCGCGTCTACTACGCCGAAGACATAGCGAAGTTCTTCAGGCAGAAAGCGCGGGTGGGAATCGCCCCTTATATCGGAGACTACGGCGATATCCACACCTGGCTCATGCTGCAAGTTGACCACATCACGGGGGAGAGAGATAACATCTCGTTTACGCCTCTTGTACGGTTTTTTAAGAACGAATATCTCGCTGAGGTCGGAATCAGCGACAAAGGTGGGATTTTGTTCAATTTAATAATAAGATTTTAAGGAGAAAACTATGAAAATATCAATCAGAGTGATTTTTTTTATGACACTTTTTTTCGCGTTCCAAAGCCTTGCGCATGGAGAACACGAACATAACCATGAAGGTCAGGTGGTGGAGCCCTCTGCCGTTTCAAACAACATGGGAAACGTCGCATGTGAAGACACCATCAATATCAAGGTAACCGGGCTTGTATGCGATTTCTGTGCCCGTTCCCTGGAAAAAGTCTTCCTAAAACGCGGCGATGTTGGGGGAGTCAAGGTTGATCTCGGCAAAGGCTCCATAGTAGTCGCTATGAAACCCGGATTGACCATTGACGATGCAACGCTTACGAAGCTTATCGCGGACTCAGGATACAACGTGAGCGCCATTCGCAGGGGGTGCGAACATGGATAAGACAGATCCCGGCTATGGAGTGAAGCAAACGCTTCTCCCTTCGCTCAGTCTGCTTACGTCCGCTGGAACGCTGGTGTGCTGCGCCCTTCCCGCATTATTAGTGACAATCGGCGCCGGCGCGGTCCTGACGGGAATCGTAGGGACCGCACCCTGGCTGATTGCGTTGTCAGAATATAAGATATGGACCTTTGGAATCTCCGGCGCGATGCTTCTAATCGCCGGATTTGCGCTCTGGAGTTCAAGAAACGCCCCCTGCCCGATTGACCCGGCGCAGGCAATGGCGTGCGCCAGATTACGAAAGACAAGCAACTGGATATACCTGTTATCCGTGCTCCTATGGTGCGTGGGGTTTTTCTTCGCTTTTATCGCCGCGAGAGTTTTTTACTGATTTCTTTCGGGTCACAAGATTAGGGAAATGTCGGGTAAAACCGGCGTTTCCCTAGCCTGCAGAGCATTAGGGATGTTGGTCAGGAATTCTTCTGGCCTCCGAAAGACTCAAGGACCATCTCGGCGAACTCGCCCGCGAATTCTCTCATTCTGTTTGATATCTGTTTCTCGGAGGTAGCCTTTTCATATGTGTCGGCCATTTTCATCATCGTATAGTAAAAATGATAGTTCATCTCCCCCACTTCCATCTTCTTTGTCCAAAGATCTATTACAAGAGATTCCTTTTTCTCGGCATCCCACATGGAGAGAAAAGCCGCCTCGCAGCGCTTCTCTCCCGGTTCCTCAGATTGGGAAGCCTCCCAGAAAAGCCCCTCGGGAACATTGTCATCCCCTAGAACTACCTTAAGCTTGATTTCGGCGTCTTTGGACATGGAAAACTCCTTAGAAGATTTTTTATGAAAAACGGGGAAATTCCGCACGGAAATTATATCCGGTTTCGAGCAAAGCGTCTTAAGGCATATTCTGCGGCGCCCATTTAACGCGCACGCGCAATGGAAAGAAAGTAGTAATTACCAGGGAAGTTTGCCCATCAATGGGGCTATCTTGGTGCCGAAAAGTGCCACGGTGGCCACTATACCTATAAAAGCCGCGATACCGATGGCCACTTTCACAGTGAAAAGCAGAACTATTTTGTCGAGCTGTTCAGGAGTAAGCTTCATCTTAATGTCCTCCTCCCTTTGACTTGCCGTCAAAGTACGGGTCGCCGAAAGGTATTACCGGGAACCTGTTTATAAACAGAAGGAAAGTCGCCACAAATCCCGCAAGAAAACCGAGAGTGATCAGGAAGTGATTGATACTGAAAACCAGCTCGCTGGTAAGCGAGGGGATAACCAGCAGGAATTTGTCCATCCAGAGACCCGAGAAAGAAACCGTAGCGATAAAGACAGCTATCGGGGTAACTATCTTGTGCGTTCGGGGCAGCAGGGAAACAAAAGGAAATATGAAGCAGCAGGTAAGGATAGCCCACGCAAGCGAGCGGAAAGGTTCATCCACCACCCTTTTTATCACAAACCCGGTCTCTTCGGGCATGTTCGCGTACCAGATCGTAAGAAGCTGGGAGAACATAAGGTAAACCCAGAAAAGGGAAAAGCCCTGGAGTATCTTTCCCATGTCCCAGTAATGATTAACGGAAAGGTAGTCGTCAAGTCCCAGGTAACGCTTGAGGGGGACCGAAAGTATTATCGTCGCCCCTATGGCCGCTATTAGGCTTCCAATAAAGTAGTAGGGTCCGAAAAGCGTGCTGAACCAGTGAGGATCAAGCGACATCATGAAATCCCAGGCGAAAAGGGAAAAAACAAGAGCGTAGACCCCGATTACGGCAGGAGCCAGTTTCTTTAACCTGACGATCCTCTCCTTGCCGTTTAGGTCCTGTTCAATTGAGGTTTTCAGGTAGAAGTAGTTCAGAACGAGAAGGATCGAGAAACCTATTACGTTTCTCGCCATTACGAAGTTCATATTAAGCCATATGTCCTTGGGACTGTGGTAGTGATGATGCGCATAAGGAAGGACGAATTCCTGTCCGATGAAAAGAACCAGCAGAAGCACTAAGGAGACTAAAGTGAAGCTCGCAAAGCCCTCGCTTATGCGAAGAAGCCCCCTGCCCCACCTGGCGTTGGTTATCCTCAGTATGCAGGAGAACACAAGCCCGCCCTGGGCAACTCCCGTCCAGAAAAGGAAATTCACCAGGAAAAGCTGCCAGACCTCCTCGGCCTTCTCCCCCCTGGCGTTAATTACAAAAGCCACTACACCCACAGCCGCCAGAGCGAGGAAAACCTTGAATACCCAGCCGGGTATCTGGTTTCTCTTCGCTAGTATCTCCTGGTTTATGGACTGATCCATCGTTTTACTGACTCTCCTTGACAGAGCCCGGGTTCTGAAGCTTCCTCACGTAATTGACCACGTGCCATGCGTCCTGCTCTGAAATGTTCTCGCTGTAAGAAGGCATCATCACCTTGCCCCCGTAGCGTATATAGGCATAGATGTAACCGTCAGTTCTCTGCGCCACGGTCGGCGTGGTAAGGTTAACCGGGTAAAAACCGAGCCCTTTCTTTATTATGATTCCGTCTCCCAATCCCCCGGGGCCGTGACACACGGCGCACTGCTCTTTGTAAACTTTCGCTCCCCTGGCTACCGACTCGCCGCTTCCGGGAACCGGTCCCTTTTTTATCTGCTCGACCTCGCCCCTGTCTTCAAGTTTTGTTTGCTTCCCGTCGGTGGAAATCGAGTTGCGCGGAAAAAGCACGGGCTCTTCATAGGGCTGAATCGAGTCCTGAGACCACATGTCCCACGACCACGGAAGCGAGTGGGCAGAGGAAACGGAAAGCGCAACCGCAAAAGCAACGGCGGTACATACTTTCAATCCCCCGAGGAAGTTAAGATCCCAAGCTCCCCCTGGAACTGTCCGAAAAAACTTTTTATGCCTCATCAAACTTGATTTCTTCAGCTCCCGTAGAATTTAATATCGCTTCAACCGCACCTATATTTTCCTTCTCGCATATAACGGCGACCCCAAACTTGTCATCCGAAAAACGCTCGTCATAGAGCCTCACCGGGGTTCTCTGTCTTATAAGGGAATTCACTATCAGCCCCAGAAAGGTTGAAAGCGCGCCGAAAAGGACCGTAAGCTCAAAAACGATGACCATGTAGGGAATTATCGAAACTATGGGCTTGGCGCTCACCGCTATCGGCCAGGAACTTGAAGTAAGAACCGTAAAACCGATTCCGCAGGTCGCCCCCAGCAGACCTCCGAAGAGGGTAAAAAACCGCACAGGGCTCTCAGGCAGATCAACCGCCGCCTCAATTTCGTGGTCTGGAAACGGGGAGAACACCCTCATGTTGCGGTAACCCGCTTCCTTGAGCTTGCCAATGGCTTCAAGAACCGAATCCTGATACGAGTAAATTCCGATTACGCCCTGATCCATTTCCTGCTAACCTCCCTTCTTCGGCACCGGAAGTATCTCCTTCATCTCCGCTATGGAAACTGCCGGAAGAGTTTTCACAAACAGTAAGAAGAACATGAAGAACCACGCGAAACTTCCGATCGTTATGCCGGCCTCGACAAACGATATCTTGTATATGCCCCACGCGCCGGGCTCAAAATCTCTTGAAAGCGATATCACGATGATATTGAACCGCTCGAACCACATCCCTACGTTTATCAGTATGGAAATGGCGAAAAGCGCCTTTATGTTTTTTCTAACCTTCTCCCACCAAAACGCTATCGGAACAACGCAGTTGCACACCACCATCGTCCAGTAGAAAAACGCGTACTCTCCAGTCATCCTGTACACAAACTGTCCCCATTCATAAGGACTTCCACTGTACCACGCCATGAAAAGTTCCGCCGCGTACGCGTAGGTGACTATGCAGGAGGTCAGAATTATGAGCTTCGCCATGCCGTCGTAGTTATCAAGCGTTATGTAGTCCTCGAGATGGAAAATCTTCCTTATCGGTATGGTAAGGGTGATAACCATCGCGAGTCCCGAGAAAATAGCTCCCGCAACGAAGTACGGAGGGAATATGGTTGTGTGCCATCCGGGAACGTTGCCCATCGCGAAGTCCCAGGACACGACGCTGTGAACCGAAAGAACAAGCGGCGTGGCGAGAGCCGCGAAGTAGAGATACGCCCTCGTGTAGTGAAGCCATTCCTTGTTTGAACCCTTCCATCCGAAGGAGAGAATCGAGTATATGATCTTTCTCGGAGCTTCCTTTACCTTGTCCCTTATCGCCGCTATATCGGGAATCATTCCGACCACGAAAAACACCGAACTCACCGTAAGATAAGTACCCACCGCGAACACGTCCCACACAAGCGGGGACTTGAAGTTTATCCACAGCTCCCTTGAATTCGGATATGGTATGAGCCACAGGAAGTTCCATGGTCTTCCGAGGTGGATTATGGGGAAAAGTCCCGCCGTGAGAACCGCGAAGACCGTCATGGCCTCGGCGATTCTGTATATGGACATCCTGAACCTTGCGCGGAACAGATAAAGTATGGCCGAGATAAGGGTTCCCGAGTGCGCTATTCCAACCCAGAAAACGAAATCGGTTATGTAGACTCCCCAGAAAACCGGGTGACGATAGCCGGCAACTCCAAGTCCCGTGGCCACCTGATAGAAAAAGCACGTGACGCCGAGTCCGACGAGCGCCACCGTGGGAAGAAAAAGCGCCCACCATTTCGCAGACGGCTTGTCGACCATCCTGACTACATCTTCAGTTATTCTCGCGTAAGTTAAAGGTGTCTGCTGCGTCTGGCTCATTACACTCTTTCCTGTTTGACTTTCTTAAGATAGGTAATCGCGGGCTTGGTGTTTACCACTTCGAGAACCTTGTAGCCCCTATCGTCCTCGGACAGCACCGACGCCCTGCTCTTGTCGTCAAGCAGGTTGCCGAACACTATCGCATCGCTCGGGCAAGCCTGCTCACAGGCCGTGAGAACCTCTCTGTCGCGAAGAAGCCTTCCTTCATCCTTGGCGAGGTCCTTCCCGTAACTTATTCTCTGAACGCAGAAAGTGCATTTTTCCATGATTCCCTTCGACCTTACCGTCACGTCGGGATTAAGCTGCCAGTTAAGAGGCTCGGGGAACTTGTAGGTATACCAGTTGAACCTTCTCACCTTGTAGGTGCAGTTGTTCGCGCAGTACCTGGTGCCCACGCAGCGGTTGTATATCATGCCGTTTAGGCCCTCGTGGTTGTGGTAAGTCGCGAAAACCGGACACACGGGCTCGCAAGGGGCGTTTCCGCACTGCTGGCAGAGCATGGGCAGAAATCTCACGTCAAGGCTTCCGTCGCTGTTTTTCTCAAAGAATCTCTCTATGCGAATCCAGTTCATCTCGCGGCGTTTCGCCATCTGCTTCTTCCCGACAAAGGGAATGTTGTTCTCTGCGGAACACGCGGTCACGCAGGCCCCGCAGCCGGTGCACTTGTTAAGGTCTATGGCCATTCCCCATCTGTATTTCGAGTATTCTATTTCCGGGTAGAAGTCAGGGTGCTCCGAGTGGTGCGCTCCATGGGCGCCGTTATGATGGCCAATCTGGTCAAGAGCGATGGTCTTGGCGACGTGCCTGTCTCCCTGGCTCTTTGTGTACTGTGTCCTTACAAGCAGGTCTCTTTTCCTAAGGGATGAAACGTTCGCCTTGGTTGAAAGCAGCGAGGGTCCACCTGAAAGCGCATCGGTAGCCGCCGGCAGCAGAGCAAAGGGATTCACCCCTCTTCCCTTCGCGTACCTTCCGTAGGAAGTGTGTCCCTGCCCAATTGGAATGGCAATTGTATCCGGCCTTATTCCCTCATAGACGAAAACCTGTACCTCGAAACTTCCCCCGGGGGTATCAACCTTCACGTAAGAACCGTCTTCAAGACCCATTTTCGCCGCGACGGCGGGATTTATCTCAAGCCATGAATCCCACACCGAAGTGGTAAGGGCATCGGGAAGTTCCTGAAGCCAAGGCTTGTTCGCCCCTCTTCCGTCAAGAAACCTGTGGGACGGATAAGCAATCAGGTGGAAATCTCCTTCTCCCCGGAACTGTGGATCGCTGAAAGAAACGGAACTTACCCTGGATGAAAGAGCGACATTGACAGGAGCAGGTGTGGTCGTCACCGAACCTTTTACAAGAAGTTCTTTCCAGAATTTCTCGAAGCTTGTTCCGGGAGAAAGAGCCGCGGCTCTTTTCTTCCAGGCGCTTCTTAGATAGTCATAGTATTTTTTCTCTGTGAACGTGTTTTTAAGCGCCTCGACATTCTTTGAAACAGATATCAGCGTATCGCCCGCGGATTTGGTATTGAAAACTGGTCTCATGACGGGCTGAGTGATGCCGGTCACGCTCTTTTTCGGGCTGTAGTCTCCCCAGCTCTCAAAGGAAGTGCTTTCGGGAAGTACGAGATGCGCCTTCTCGGAAGTCTCGTCAAGGAACGGGGAGAGACTTACGACAAACGGCACTTTTTCAAGAGCCTCGGCAACTTTCAGTTCTCCCGGAAGCGTGAAAACCGGGTTCACGTTATGAACGATGAGAGCTTCCACCTTGCCCGACCTCATTTCCTCCACCAGCTTCTTCATGTCGCCGAAGCTGTTTGCATCCGAGATTGAAAGAGAATCGGAGAAATCAACCGTCTTGCCGATGTTTCCGGCAAGGTAGTTAAGTATGTTCACGGCAACCATGGTTTCGGTCGCGTTTGATCCCGTATTGGCTGCTCCGCCCCCTATCGCCAGGCTTTTTGAAGACGCGAAGTCCCGGGCGATTTTCTCTATGGTGTCCGTGGACACGTCAGTGAGCGCCGCAACTTTTTTGGGCGTGTAGCCCGAAACCATTCCGGCTATCGGCCCCGGGGCAACCTTGTTAAGACCCTTTGAGATCATAACGTTGGCAATTCCGAGAGCGAGATACTGCTCCGTGCCCGGTTTCGCCGCAATCCACGTATCGGCGTTTGAAGCGGTCATTCCGGAGCGCGGCTCTATATGAACGACCTGACCGGTTTTTCCGTGATCTATATCTCTTAGCTTTGAATATCCTATGGAGTTTGAAACCGCAGAAAGCCACGTTTCAAGGTAATCAGCCCCGAATGAGAGAAGGTAGTCCGCTTTGTCTATCCTGTAAGAAGGGATTTCGTCTCTTCCAAAAACAATTGAATTCGCCTTTCTGATGGGTTCATGGGAGAAAGTCTCGTAAACGTAATGCTTTCCTCCAAGAGGCCTCAGGAATTCCGCCACGAACTTCGAGTAAGTTCCCGACACGTTGTTGCTCAGATAGACAATCTTCCCCGAGCCGAGAGAATTTAATTTTTCTGTGAGTATCCCTTCACCCCGCTCCCATCCTATGGCCTCGAGTCTCTGGGTTTCAGTGTTGCGTACAAGCGGGGAGCGGACTCTGTCGGGGTTGTAGAGACCCTGTAGGGAGGCCTGACCCATGGCGCACGTCTTTCCCCTGTTTATAGGGCTCTCGGGATTGCCTTCAACCTTGATGGCCCGTCCCTCGCGGTTTTTCACTACGAGACTGCAGCCCGACGAGCACTCCCTGCAGGTCGTCGCGTAGAACTTGGGTACTCCGGGAATAATGTTTTCAGGAGGAATAACGTAAGGAATTATCTGCTCCACCGGCTCCGAACAGCTTCCGGCAACGGCTGCCGTACCGCCGGCTACCCCGATCACTTTCAGGAAATCCCTTCTCTTCATGCCGTTTTTTCCTTTATTTTCTTTCCGAGACATATATCCCCTCCGGCCTAGTAATGGCAGGTCAGACAATCCTTAAGTTCGGTTTTGTGCTGCTCGTTGTCGGCGTTTTCCTCATGACACGATATGCAGAACCCCATCGTCAGGTCCTTTGCCTTGTGCACCACGTCCATCTTCTCAACTTCCCCGTGACAGGTGCTGCACTCAAATCCGCGCTTTATGTGCCTTTTATGGTTAAAACGCACAAACTCCGGCATTCCCGCGGAGGTCGTGCCGTACATTCCGGTAACCCTTACCCACGGTATCGGTTCCTGCCTGCGCCAGTAACCCTTTACCTTGTTTATCTCCTCTCTTATGTTGATCGTCTGCCCTCCCTGCGTTGTGTACTCAACGTCCCTTCCGGCAACATAGGAATGACATCCCATGCACTTCTGCACCGAGGGGATACCGGGATGGGGAGAAACTTCCGTGTAGCTGTGGCAGGTCTGACATTGTATCTGGTTGTCACCAGCGTGTATTTTATGGCTGAAAAGAACCGGTTGCGCGGGGCCCTTGTCGCTACTCTCGGCAGTTTCCGCATAAAGGTAAAAACCCGCCGTCACAAGTAAAACGGTCATAGCGATACGCAGGAGTCTGTGTGTATCTCTCTTCATCCTAAATTTGCTGAAAAACGGGTTTATTAATCAGGAAGCAAATTAATAATGGGGTAGTATTATTAGCAAGTTCTTCAAATCTGTCAAGAACTCAGAAACCGCTCTGGAAAAACCGCGAAACTCTAGAGAAAAAAGCCGGTGGCGACTGGTTACGGTCCGGGGAAAATCACCGCCGTGTTTTCTCCGAAAGCTCGCTCAAAAAGGCATTCGCTGAGAATTTTCCACCGAAAAGCGGGGAAAAACAGCTCTCCCCAATACCCTTGAGTCCCGAAAAGGAGCCGCCTTCTACGTCAAGCCCCGGCAAATGGGGCAGAACCCCGAGTATGTCCACCGAGAAAACATCCCTCAAGACGGCTGGGTTGGTCGCTGAAGCCACGTCCGCAGGTTCCGGAAACCCGTTTATCACCACCCCGAGCACACGTGCGCCCCTTTGCCTGGCGTACTCAAGAGAAAGAGCGGTATGGTTAAGGGTGCCGAGCCCCGGACGAACGACTATAACCATCGGGGCATCGAGATCAACGGCGAGGTCAGCCATCATGTAGCTCCCGGTAACGGGTACGCAGAGACCTCCCGCGCCTTCAACGAGGGTTACGTCGTTTCGGGATATATAATCCCGAGTATGTTCTATTATGTCCCGAAGAGGAATATCAGCCCCTTCAATTGCGGCAGCTCGATAGGGAGAAAGAGGAACTTTCAGGCGGCAGGGAGAAACCTCCGAGAGCACGCAGTCCCTTCCCAGGAATGCGTAGATGAACTCGGCGTCGCTCAGGCCTTCGAGATCCGTTCCAGTTTGAAACGGCTTTATTACTCCGGTCACAAGACCTTTTTCCCGGAGAAGAGCCGCAAGCGCCGCGGTGACCGCGGTTTTCCCCACTCCCGTGTCGGTACCGGTTATGAAAACGGCTTTGGGAAGATCCTTCATCAAATTCGCGGCAGGAGAACTACAAACCCAGTTCTCTTACCTTCTCGGTTACCTCTTCAGCGTGAGACGAGGTCTTTACCTTTTTCCAGATATGGACTATCCTGCCACCTTTTTCTATGAGGAAAGTGACCCTGCGGGCGGTATCGAACTTGCTTTTTATCCCGTACAGATCCACTATCTCCCTGCTTTTATCGCTCAGCAGCGGGAAGTTGAGTGAAAACTTGTTTCTGAAGTTCTCATGGGACTTGACCCCGTCTGTGCTTACTCCCAGGACCTGCACTCCAAGAGATATAAGTTCCTCCTCCGCATCGCGAAGCGAGCAGGCCTCCTTGGTACAGCCCGGAGTGTTGTCTCTGGGATAGAAGTAAAGAGCTACGGTCCCTTTCGAATAGAAGTCGCTCAGTCTTACCTTCTCCGCCCCATAGGTTTCGGCTTCAAAATCAGGGGCCTGGCTCCCTACCTCAAGATTTTCTCCCATTTCCAACCTCCTTGGTCACGGCGGCAAAGCACGTGGAGTCAGAACATCCCCAGGCTTTCCTTTGCCGCTTCGCTCATCTTTCCCGGATCCCAGGGAGGATCCCACACGATCTCGATGCTTACCTCGGAGACCCCGTCAAGCTCCTCGACAAGGTACTTGGCCTCGGCAACTATCTGCGTTGCGGCGGGACATCCGGGAGACGTCATGGTCATATCGATATTCACCCGGGAATCTTCTATGGCAACCCGGTAAACAAGCCCCAGATTGACTATATCTATCGGTATCTCGGGATCGTATATGTCGCCGAGAACCTCCATCACGTCATCTTCGGTAACTTCGAATTTTTCAGTCGTCTCGCTCATCGAAAAAAGACCTTTACTTAAAAAATATCATTCTCCAGCCTGCAACTCAACACCGCATCTGGGGCAGAAACCATCAGACTCTCTGTATTCGTAGTATTCGCCACAGTAAGGACAAAGCTTTACCCTGGGTCTCGTGATAAGCCACAGCGGCAGAAACAGTATGAGGACGAAAAACACGCCGAGGAACCATAAAAACGCCTTCCCCGTGCTCTTGCCCCTGTTTTTCGCATCCGTATAAACCCAGAAAGCCGCTATAAACGCAATCGCCAGTCCAAGAAATTGCATGGTAACCCCTATTTCCTATAGAAAATTATACGCTTTGTTCACCGTTTAAAGACCTAGTTCTTTTACCTTGCTGAGTATCTCTTCGGCATGGGACGAGGGTTTAACTTTGCGCCAAATATACGCTATCCTGCCACCTTTTTCTATAAGGAAGGTGGTCCTGCGAGCAACGAAGGGGATGAGCCTCCACCTTGCCCCGTACAGATCCACTATCTTCCTTCTTTTGTCGCTCAGCAGCGGGAAGTTGAGTGAGAACTTGTCTCTGAACTTCTCATGGGACTTGACCCCGTCTGTGCTTACCCCCAGGATCTGCACTCCAAGAGATGCAAGTTCCCGCTCCGCATCGCGAAGCGAACAAGCCTCCCAAACACAGCCCGTACTGTTGTCCCTAGGATAAAAGTAAAGCGCCACGGTCCCTTTAGAATAAAAGTCACTCAACCTTACCTTCTCCGCTCCGTAGGTTTCGGTTTCAAAATCAGGAGCCTGGCTCCCTATCTCAAGATTCCTTCCCATAATTGTTCCTTATTCTTATGAAATTTCTGGTGAATTCTGTGTATAATTCCCCTCTATCCTATTGATTTTATCGCATCAAGCGCCGCATTGTAATCTGGCTCGTTGACTAAGTCTTCAACATACTCAACGTGCTCAATAACGTTATCACGACCCACAACGAAAATCGCGCGGGCAAGGAGCCTGTTCTCCTTTATAAGCACCCCGTATGCCTCGCCGAAAGAAGCGTACTGGTAATCTGACGCCGTCTTTACCCTCTCCACTTCTGCGGCCACACAGTAGCGGCTCTGCGCAAACGGAAGATCCATGCTCACCGTTATTATCTGGACCGAGTCAGAAAGCGCCGCCGCTTCCTCGTTGAATCTTCTGATCTGAACATCGCAGACCGGCGTGTCCACCGAAATCACGACGTTAAAAACCTTCACGTCATCGCCGAAATTCTCAAGGCTTATCTCGCTTCCCAGGGTTTCCACGCACCTGAAATCGGGAGCCTGGTCGCCTTTTTTCAGTTCAGGACCGATAAGGGTAATCGGATTGCCTTTCATCTTTACCGCATCATCTCTTTCCATCTGGCTTTTTCCTCCTCAAAGCTGTTTTTCTTCAATATCAAGATTTATTTTTTTGGCCGTCACGTTCGCGTCGTAAATTGATATCCCCGCAATGAAAAGCGTCGCAAGAGAATACCCCGCGACGAGAGTGAGCGTAGAGCGGGGAATATCTTCGAGTGTCTGGGTATCCGCAAACTCAAGGAAAACCCGAAGCGGTTCGCGAGAGAGGATATTCAC
>JAPOYE010000064.1 GCA_026706695.1 Candidatus Dadabacteria bacterium
CAAATTCCTGAACCCCTTTGTTTTAAGGGGCTTTAGGACTTAGTGGGAATTGCTGGTCATAAGCCAAAGCATGTGACAGCGGAGATAGGAGTCCAGCGTCAACAGAAGTGGCTTCCGGCGCATACTACGCCTTTAAGGGACCTCTTGAACAAAAACGCCGGTTGATGAACTTTGTATTTTCGAACCTAGAGCTAAAGGGATTAACCCTTTGTTATACCTCGCCCCTTGAAAAAACCGTTTGATAGGTTCGTAAATGCGTCTAATATTGAAGAATGGCGCGCCCGGAGGGATTCGAACCCCCAACCTCTTGATCCGTAGTCAAGCGCTCTGTCCAGTTGGGCTACGGGCGCGGAAAAGCGACGCTTCCTAATGGTTCCTGAGCCGAGTGGCGCAGTCAACCCGGAAAACGGCAGGAACGATTAACAATACGGATTTCTGTATTATAATAGTCGTTCTGAATTTTGTTTCGGGAAAAACTAGATGGAAAAGCTTGAATCGCTTCTTGACATCGAAGTCGGAACCTATCTTCGCAGGGTGAAAGACAAAGAGGAGATAAAGGATCTTGTTTCCGGGAACCTAACCCGGGAAACCTACGCAAGATTCCTGTTCACTTTTTATATAATCGAATTTCTCAGTCAGAGGGCGGTTAACATGGCAAGCATAAACACGAAAGACTCCGACCCCTACCTGAGCAAAAGGTTTCATTCCTGCGCACAGGGAGAACTCGGACATGCCGAGATTGCCCTTCGTGATCTAAAGGATCTCGGAGAGAAGGAGACTAACCCCTTCTGCCTGGAGATCGTAAGGGAATACGACGAGTTCCTGCAGAACGCCGCCGAGCAGTTTCCTCTCGCGATACTTGGACATTCCTATCTGTTTGAAAACGTATCGGGACTTCTTTTTCCTGAGGTAGAAACAGTTCCCGACCCATCAACTTTCATAGAGGTTCACGCCAAGGAAGATCCCGCACACTCCCTGGCGATAAAAAAAACGGTAAGGAGAATCGAAAAAAATCTCGGCAAGGAAAAGATCGAAAAAATTGTCCAGTTCAGCAGGGAAAGCGGAGATTACCTGATGCGGCTATTTGATTCCCTTGCCTAAGCCCATAATCTCCTCGTAGCGAAAACACGAGACCAGGTGATCGTTCACCACCCCCGTCGCCTGAAGATGGGCGTAGACGATAGTGGGCCCCATGAAGCGGAAGCCTCGTTTCTTAAGGTCGCAACTCACCCTCACGGAAAGTTCCGTCGAGGCCGGTATTTCCGATAGTTCCTCCCAGGCGTTCGTAACCGGAACTCCGTCCGTAAATCCCCACAGATAATCGGAGAAGCTCCCGAACTCATCCCGTATTTCCAGGAACCGGGCGGCGTTGTTTATCGACGCCTCTATTTTCCTGCGGTTGCGTATTATTCCGCTGTCCGACATGAGTTCCCGTATCTTTTCCTCTCCGTAGCGGGCGACTTTTTCCGGATCGAACCCGTCGTAAAGACGCCTGTAGTTCTCCCTCTTGCGGAGAACGGTAAGCCAGCTGAGGCCTGCCTGGGCGGATTCGAGAACCAGAAACTCAAACTGTTTCGCGTCAGAGAAAACCGGCACTCCCCACTCCTTGTCGTGGTAATCCCTCTCAATACCGGTGCGCTCGCACCATGGACATCTGCGCATACCCTCTTTGCCTCCCGTTCAAAGAATGGCATTGTAAAGAAACCCGAAAAAAAGCACTTGGGGAACTGCAACCGCGGGAAGCAGAAGCGCCGTCTTTCTGCCTATGCTGGTCCAGAGAAGCCCGATCTCCGTATAGTCGGTCACAACCCCCGCCATCAGGAAAACAAAGGGATTTCCAAACGCCTGGACCTTGTCATAGATCTCAAACGCGATAACCGAACTTCCCTCGCTGCAGACCTCAATAACGGTAGCTCCCACAAGGGTGAGCAGAAGGCCGCCCGTGTCCGGACCCAGATAACGCATGAAAAATTCCCCGGGCACGTACACATCTATCAGGACCGCCGCTATAAGGCCGATTATAAGCCACCAGAGAACCATATTGGAAAGACTGAGACTACCCCTGAGAACCCCCTGAACACTTTCCCTCAGCGAAAAATTCTTTATCTTCTCCCACTCGTACCCTTCTCCCAAGCCCGTGACGTCGTTTTTCTCCACGTGGCCTCCCCGCTCAAGTGCCTCGAATATCAGACCGGTAAGAATGGCGATAAATCCCGCCGTGACTATGAACAGAACACCCTTCCACCCGAAAAAGCTTACGAGAAGAATGGTTACGGGAAAATTCGCCCAGGGAGAAGCGAGCAGGAATGTTATCACGGCAGGGGTGCTTGCCCCTTTTCTGTAGATCTGGATCGCTATGGCGAGTATTCCGTGGGAACAGGAAGACATCAGAAAACCTCCCGCAAGAGCGTAGAGAAGCGAGGACTTGCCCGTTTTGCCGAGATACCTGTATATAAACCCCTCGGGAACGAAATAATCCACGGCCCCGCCAAGAAGAAAACCCGCGGCAAGCGGAATGGCGAGCAGCCGGAGATAGCCCAGAAGAGAGGCATTAAGGGGCGAAAGAGAAGGAAGGAAGGAAACGGCGATCAGGAAGAGAAGCAACGCGAGAGAGATTTTCAGGTTTCGGCTGATTCGAAGCGGCTCGCCGGGAGAAGGAACATGGCAACATGAAACCTGATCATTATCCGTGTTAGAAACCGTACGCACCTCTAGACAATTCCCGAATTCACTTTTTATCCGTCTTCAGCAAAGGCCGAAGCGAGTTTAATCCTCATGAGAAACCCCGCACAGGCAGCTTTTCCCTGATTGCTTTGCGCAAGTCAGAAAAACTCAGTCAATCAAGGTTCCCCTCCTCACGCCGTTACAGTGTAATATTATAGGGAATTATATACGTTCCAAGGAGGTTGTTCATCATGCATTCAAGAAATTTCGGTGTTTTGTTTTTGTCAGCAGTATTCTGCATCGCGGGACTGTTCCTGCTTTCATCCTGTGAAGATGATGAAACGGAACCGATGGAAATGAGAGGTTTTTTTCTCAGCATTGATGAGGCAGGCGCAGTAGATTGCGGTTACGAGGATGCCGATGTGTATTTAGAAGGGGATGAATCCACCGGCAGGCTTGACATCGAGATCATCTCCACGAGCCCCACTTTCCCTGACTCGAAATTCAGCTACAAGGGAACGAAAATCATTAAAAGCAAGGGTGACGAGGTTGAAAAAACCATTGCAGCCTCCTACGTATTTGAAAGCGGTGGCGAAAATCACAGCGTGGGAACCCTGTATATCGTTTCAAGAACCGATGATGAAATCGGCAACGGGGCGACTATATTTACCGGCCACTGGGGAGGCGAAGCCATCCGTCCTGAGCAGAGCCCCATGGTGATGTGCCCGTACGTACTTGTGCCGAGAGAAGCGCTAGATGCAGACAGCTGCGGGGAAGAAGTGACACAGATGGCTGCTGGGCTCAGAAAATATTTTGCCGATGACAGAGACAATCCAACCAGATTAGGATATTGCTACAGCCTGCCGCGCAGATTAACTTGAGACTTGCGAGACAATCAAGATGAAACTCTGGGAGTGGTGTCTGAAACGAAGGGGCTGAATTCCGGTTAGATTTCCGCTGGTTTCTATTTGAATTTTTCCGTTTGTCCACCTTTGTTTCTAAGGTAGAATCCTTGCGTTATGGGAAAGAGAATCGTAGTAGCCATGAGCGGAGGGGTCGATAGTGCAACCACCGCCGCCATTCTTAAGTCCCAGGGGCATGAAGTCATAGGAGTGACCATGCAGCTTTGGGACTACGGGGAGAGCGAGGGAGGATGCTGCTCCGCGGATGAGGTCTGCGACGCGAGAAGAGTCGCGTATGAGATAGGCATACCTCACTACGTGGTAAATTACATGGATTCCTTCAGGGAGCTTGTGGTCTCTGATTTCGTAAGCAAGTACGACTCTGGAGAAACCCCGATACCGTGCGTGCTCTGCAACCAGTTCATGAAGTTCGACTTCCTCCTGAAGCGGGCCCTTGAACTTGACGCGGATTTTCTCGCCACGGGCCACTACGCCAGGATATCCCGAAGCGCCGAAACCGGTGAGTACTCCCTTGAGCGGGCCGTTGATCCCGCCAAGGACCAGTCTTACTTTCTCTTCACTCTGGGCCAGAGAGAACTTCAGAAGCTCATTTTCCCCCTGGGAGACAAAACGAAAACCGAAGTGAGAAAAATTGCCGAAAGCATGGGTCTCAGGGTCGCCACAAAGGCCGAGAGCATGGGTGTCTGCTTCATCACGGGAGACGGCTACAGGGAATTCCTTGAGCCCTACCTCAAGAGGGGGAAAATAGAGGGTGACATAGTGGACATGAAGGGAAATCCCGTCGCCAGGCACAGGGGAATTGCCTCCTTTACCATCGGGCAGAGACGCGGACTCGGTTTCGCGAAGGGAAAACCCATGTACGTTGTCGGTATTGACGCGGAGAGAAACGAAGTCAGGGTCGGAGAGGAAAAGGACCTTTACAGCAGCTCCCTTGCCGCGGGAAATCTCTCCTGGGTAAGCGGGCCTCCTGAAGGAGAGATCGAGGTGCGCTCGAAAATAAGGTACCGCCACGGCGCAGTCCCTTCCAGGGTAGCTGTCATGGACGACGGGGATGCGATAGTCAGTTTCTCCGAACCGCAAAAAGCCGTAACGCCCGGCCAGGCAATCGTTTTCTACAAGGATGAAACCGTTATGGGCGGCGGCTGGATAAAAGGGGCGCGCGTCCAATGAAAAAGATCTCCGTTGTAACGTTGGGATGTAAAGTTAATCAATATGACACGGCCGCCCTGCTTAACCATCTGCCATCCTCCGAGTTTGCAAAGAACGAAAGATTCGACGAACCGGCTGACGTGTACGTAATAGATACATGCACCGTCACGCACAAGGCGGATTCGGAAGCGAGAAACTACATATACAGGGCAAAAAGATCAAATCCCCGCGGCGTGGTAATAGTGACGGGCTGCTACGCACAGATATCCCCCGAGCAGCTCTCGGCTATGGAGGAAGTCGACTACGTAATCGGAAATTCCCACAAATTCTCATCCCTTCTCGGAGTCATACGCCGGGGAGAGATCCAGAGCGAACCGAAGGTTCTCATATCCGATATCTTCAAAGAGAAGAAAAGGAAATTCGACACCCCGGATATCAGATTCTTTCCCGACAGGACAAGGGCGTTTCTCAAGGTGCAGGACGGGTGCAACTACGCCTGCACATTTTGCGTGATACCGAGGGCACGCGGGCGGTCCCGCAGCCTGGAGGCTGATGAAGTTATCTCCAGGCTGAGAACTCTTGCGGGCGCGGGATACAGGGAAGTAGTCCTCACCGGTGTTCATCTGGCAAGTTACGGAAGGGACATAGGTTCTGACCTTGTCGGTCTGCTCGGAAAGATTGAGGAATCCGGGGCAGTACGCAGGATAAGACTGAGCTCGCTTGATCCTGCGGACACCACAGAAGAGCTGATCAGCTTCGTCTCGGAATCGGAAACTGTCTGTCCAAGCTTCCACGTAGCGCTTCAAAGCGGAGACAGAGAAGTCCTCAGAAAAATGAGAAGAAGGTACAGCCCCGAGCAGTTCCTTGAGTGCACGGACACTATACGCAGCGTTCTACCGGAGGCCTCGATCGGCACGGACATAATGGTCGGGTTTCCCGGGGAAACGCAGGAGCAGTTTGAAAATTCCCGTGACGTGGCAGCCGCTTCGGAACTCACTTACTTCCATGTGTTTCCCTACTCAATAAGGAAAATGACCCCCGCTGCGAATATGAAAGACCAGATTTCCCCACAGGTGAAAAAGGAAAGAGCGGCGGAGCTACGCGCGCTTGGAAAAACGAAGAAAGAAAACTTTTACAGAACGTTCATAGGCAAAACCCTCGACGCCATTGTCGAGAGCAGATCAAACTGTACCACGGAAAACTACATAAACGTGAAGCTGATTGAAGGCAGCATTGATACCGGAGCGGAAATAAGGGTGAAAATAGAGGATGTAAAAAATGAAACTGCCTACGCGACGGCCGTCTGAACCGCCTTCCAAAGCTGATGGACAAACTGCTTGGCTTGTAACTCCCGAACGACGCAATGGCGGAGAGAGTGGGATTCGAACCCACGAAGGGGCTTTCACCCCTTACTCGATTAGCAATCGAGCGCCTTCGACCACTCGGCCACCTCTCCCCGCTCGGTGAGAAAATGATAACCCACCGGAAAGCAGAATCAAAGCTGCTTTCTTTCTGTTTTTTTTAGCCCCTAACTGAAAAAATCTCAAGAATCAGCAGAACATCGTCCGATTTGTTCTGAACTGTACAATTCTCCCCACCTTCAAGAAAAACGGTCTGCCCCGGGAAGAGTTCATCACTGCCTTCATCGCTGATTATCAGAGCTTCTCCCTCCAGAACCAGCAGTCGCAGGTTTTGAGAAGAGGTATTCTCCGTCCTTGCGGCTTTACCGGAAAAAACTGTTGTTTTCGTTACTCTTGAGAGTTCCCCTTTTTGAATTTCTTCCCTGCTGCCCCAAGGATAGTGAACTGCTTTCGGACGGTCTGCCTCATCCCTCCCCCGCTCTCTTAATTCCTTCGCAAACTCGCCCGCCTCATTCGAGCGGTCAAGATCGGAGACAAAAACGGCGTCCCTAGTTTCAATCACGGCAACGTTGCGAAGACCGGATACGCAGACAAGCCTCGAGCTGCTTTTTACAATGGAACCCCCCGTATCCCTCAGGATTACGTCTCCTTCAATCACGTTGCCCTCGGAATCTTTCGGGAAAAATTCGTAGAAAAGCCGCCATGACCCTACGTCGCTCCACGGAAAAGAAGACGGTATCACGGCTCCGCGCGAGGTCCTCTCCATTACCGCCCGGTCAACGGGAACAGAAGGAAGCCCGGCGTAAACATCCCTGCTGATTTTCCCGCGGGAAGCTTCGTGGATCGGCTCATACACGTCGGGGCAAAGAACCGCGTATTCATCAACCATGGTCCGGGCCCGGAAAACGAACATTCCGCTGTTCCAGAAGAAATTTCCCGAAAGCAGGTACTCACTCGCAACTTCGGCGCTGGGCTTCTCTATGAACCTTTTTATTCTAAGCCCGCCGTCGCGAAGCGACTCCCCTCCCTCGATGTATCCGTATCCGGTCTCGGGGACAGAGGGAGTGATTCCAAAACATACTATGTAATCGTCTTCGGCAAGCGAAACCGCCCTTCGAACGTGATCACGGAAGTTCTCGTCGTCCCCGACCACATGATCCGAGGGAAAAACCATTATCACCGAGCCCTCGTCTTCTGAGACAATCTCAAGCATCCCAAGCAGAATCGCCGGAGCAGTGTTTCTGCCCACGGGCTCGGTAATAATTTTTATCTTTCCCAGGAAATCAGTGGAACGGAGGTTCTCTTCAATCAGCGGGCGCTGTTTTTCCTCAAGCACAACAAATATGTTTTCTTCAGCGACAAGACGGGCGGCGCGTTTAAGCGTCGCAAGCAGAAGTGATTCATCTCCGTTTATACTGAGGAACTGCTTGGGCAGAGACCGCCTTGAGAGAGGCCAGAGCCTGGTTCCCCGTCCCCCGGCAAGAATAAGGCAGTAAAGATTTTCTTTAGACATTTTGAGAACCGAGTTCCGCAGAACAGCTTCTGAGTTTTACTCTACCTGATGGGGCTCCTTCAGAAGATCCCATACGGTTTTCACGGGATTAAACGTTGTGGAGGGAACTTCCACGAAAACCGTTATCCAGCCGGACATGGAACCGTTCCAGAGCCCGGGAAGCTCAAGAGCCTTTATCTTCATAGCACCAAAGGTTTTTTCGGTAATAATTCCGGCTTCCGGGTCGACAAAGCCAGTCAGATTAAATTTCTCTCCCCTAAAATCCTTTACTCCGCAGACAATATCCACAGGATTAAAATGGGTTGAGTTCTCCCATATATGCCGTTGGGAAGAGGAATCTCGGTCAACCTCGGCGCTTTCAACTATCTGAAGCGACTCTCCCCTTCCTCTTTCTCCTTCCACCCAGAACGGACCGCCGCCCGGTTCACCCACGTTCTTTACGACACCGCATACCCTGATGGGCCTGTGAAGCGTCCGAAACAAGAACTCCCTCCTGCCAGCTCCAGACAGCCCTGAAAGTTCCTGGGAAAGGTCCATGAAAAGTTTTTCCCGGCAAAAGGAAATTATCTCCCGTTCAAATGCCTCAGAGGTCCAGGAGGAAGAAAGAGCTTCTGTGTAGAGGAAAACCCTTTTCTGGATAGAGAAGAGAGAGCCCCCCAGGGTCTTTTTCCACTTAACTGTATCGGGGAGAAGTTCCTCTTTCGCCACGTTATCTATGTTTTTTATAAAAATACAGTCATAGCAGAGTTCGTTCAGGTTCTTCAGCAGCGCCCCGTGCCCAGCGGGCCTCCTGAGGAGAGACCCGTCGGCGTCAGTAACAGGCGTGTTGTCCATTGCGACCGCGATTGTATCCGTTTCGGGGTCCTGAACCGAGTACGTTACGTCAAATGAAACCCCTTCGTAGGACAGAAGAGAAGCTGCCTCCCTCTCCTCCAGAGCAAACCGCTCCGCAAAGGCAGGGGAAATCGTAAAATGCATTGAGACTGTACCGTGCGAGTTTGTATACCCTGTGGCTTCTCTGAAATGCTCGCAAAAAGCTGTCCTCCGCTCCCCGCCGTAGCTATGAAAAGGCACAAGCCCTTTGGGAACGCTCCCGTAACCCAGGCCGTCGGTTCCCAAAAGGGTGTCGAAAACAAGTCTGAAATTCCCCGAAGAGGCAATCTTTTCCGTTTTTTCCCCGAGCCTTTGCTCAAGGAGGTCCGCGAAGGGAAATCTTGCCGCGTTTGAGAGGAATTTCTCAAGTATCTTTTTCTCTTCGGGATCCAAAGCCGCTTCGTCCGAGGAAAAAGTTTCCCGAAGCATACTGAGGTCCCGAAACATTCTCGAGGCCGCTCCCGATGCCGGAACGAATTTGCACACACTAGTTTCAGGAAGGGCGTCCTCGTAGTGCTGTTGAAACACCCGGGACTCACCCTCTTCCAGTTTTCTTATGCCGTCGCCGACTGTCGCGGGGCGAAGGAGCCTGCGGAAGGGGTAACCCTTTTTGAAGCGTTCGATCTGTTTTTGAATATTCAAGATACGAATTTCCCGCGGCGGACTCCGACACGAAAACTATACATAAAAAAGCTAGAAACTCCCCTAGTCCCTGAGCGGAATTGCGTGCGATTCTTCAATCGGGGTGGCGGGACCGACGGGATTTGAACCCGCGACCTCTGGCTTGACAGGCCAGCGTTCTAACCAGGCTGAACTACGGCCCCGTTTAAATCAGATGGTGGGCGGTACAGGATTCGAACCTGTGACCCCCTGCTTGTAAGGCAGGTGCTCTCCCGCTGAGCTAACCGCCCGCAAAAACCCAAAAAGCAGGCAATCTGTATAACCGAATAAAAACTCTTTGTCCAAGACTAAGACACGGAACGGTCAAAGTCCATGCTCTTCTATGAACTTTTCCGCGTCCATAGCCGCCATGCACCCGCTTCCCGCCGCCGTTATGGCCTGTTTGTATCTCGTATCCTGGATGTCTCCGGCGGCAAAAACGCCGGCAACGCTTGTTTCAGAAGTACCGTTACTGGTGATCAGGTAACCGTTATCGTCCATATCAAGCTGTCCCCTGAAGATTCCGCTGTTGGGAGTGTGCCCGATCGCCACGAACATGCCCTGACACTCCTTAATGTAACTCTCCCCGGTCACGACATCCTTTATCCGCACCCCAGTTACTCCGTCCTCCCTTGAGCCCAGCACATCTTCAACGACACCGTTCCATATGAAATCTATTTTTTCGTTTTCTCTGGCCCTCTGCTGCATTATCACCGACGCCCTGAGCTTGTCGCGCCTGTGAACCACCGTAACCCGGGTTGCGAACTTTGTAAGGAAGATGGATTCTTCCATGGCGCTGTCGCCTCCCCCGACAACCACAAGCTCCTTATCCCTGAAAAAAAATCCGTCGCATGTGGCGCATGTGGAAACCCCGTAACCCACAAGCTCACGTTCGGAAGGCAGGCCGAGCATCCTTGCCGTGGCACCCGAGGAAATGATGAACGTGGAGGCAAGTATCTGCTCATCTTCCGTCGACACGAGAAACGGCCTTTTGGAAAAATCGACCGCGGTTACGGCCTTCTGTACGCACTGTGCCCCGAAACGTTCGGATTGCTCCTTCATAAGATCCATAAGCTCAGGGCCCATGATTCCGTCTGGAAACCCCGGGAAATTCTCAACATCGGTAGTCGTGGTAAGCTGCCCTCCGGCTTCCGGACCTTCAAATACAAGCGGCTCTAGATTCGCTCGCGCCGTGTAAAGGGCCGCGGTCAGCCCCGCAGGACCGGAACCCATGATGACCACCTTGTAGCTTTCTTTCAGTTCTTTCACTTTGCACTCCTGCAATTTCTTTTTAGAACAGGGACTTTATACTACATTCAGGCAGTGGTTTTTCAAGAGACAAAACAAACGAAGGAGGCGGCCAAAACCCTGCTCCGCAAGTGCTTACGCTAATGGAATCCGCGAAGAAAACTCCGCTTTATGAAAGACACGCAGCCCAGGGAGCCGTATTCGGCGAGACGGGCGGATTTTTTCTTCCAAAAAGCTATGGTGACCCGGAAGGGGAAGCAAAAGCCGTAAGAGAATCCGTGGGCGTTATAGATATTTCAAGCAGAGGAAAACTCATGCTGTCGGGAGCAGACCACATAAAATTCCTGCAGGGAATGCTCACAAACGACGTAAAAGAAAAATCCCCCGGGACAGGGGCCTACGCGGCAATACTCACCCCTAAAGGAAAAATGATTTCTGATATGAGGGTCTTTAAAAATGAAGACTCAGTCTATATGGATACAGAACCCGGCACGAGCGGGAACATAGCGGAGCTTCTTCGCAGGTTCAAACTTTCATACAAAGCTGAGGTGCTCGACGTTACTGAAGATTACTGCGTTTTTCACGTGTGCGGTCCCGGCTGCGGGAAATTAATCGAAAAGCGCCTCGGCGTCGACGTTAAACAGATGAAGGAATATGATCACCGGGCTTGCGGCGAGGCAACCGTAATGAAGCTCAACAGAACGGGAGAAACCGGTTTTGACGTTCTTTTTGAAAACTCCAGGGCTGAGAAAATCTGGGAACTTCTTCTTGAAAATCCACCGGTCCCGGGACTCTGCGGACAGGAGTCTCTAGAAACCCTGAGAATAGAAGCCGGAATTCCCGTCTACGGAAAGGATATGGATATTTCCACGATACCAATTGAAGCCGGCATATGGGATGTCCTTGACTTTGAGAAGGGCTGCTACGTGGGACAGGAGGTAATAGCAAGGATAAAGTGGAGAGGAAGAGTAAACTGGCACCTCGCGTATTTCGAGGCCCAGCAAGGCGGCAATGCACTGCCAGGAGACATTCTCTGGGTTAAGGAGAAAAAAGTGGGGAGAATAACCTCTTCAACATATTCTCCCACTTTGGGGAAAAACATCTCCATCGGCTATATAAGAAGGGAGTTTCGCGATTTTGAGGGAGAAATATCCGTTGGCGGGGAACACAGCTCCGACAGAACTCTGAACACAGTAAAAATAACGGAAAAACCCTTTTACAGCCGCTTTGCATAATTAAAAAAAATGCTATAGTCTAAAGGTTGACCGCTTGGCCGTGAATTTGTCCGTTTTACAGGTACATAAGGCAAGTATTCGGGTTTGATCATGTTTTAATTAAAGAGGTAATTACAAAAAATGATATTGGACAGGTTTCTGGAATATTTTTCAAACGACTTGGCAATCGACCTCGGAACTGCAAATACCCTTGTATACCTCAAAGGCAAGGGGATAGTGTCTAACGAACCGTCGGTGGTAGCGGTGCAGCACATTCCAGGACAGAAATCAAGGCTCATCGCTGTAGGAAGACAGGCCAGGGAGATGGTAGGAAGAACCCCCGATTCGATTAAAGCCATAAGACCTCTTCGCGACGGTGTTATCGCCGACTTCGAAGCGGCGCAGAAAATGATCGAGTATTTCATAAAGAAATCCAACGGCAATAAAAGAAGCTTAGTGCGCCCGAGAGTAATAATATCGGTTCCCCTTCAGATTACCGAAGTAGAGAAAAGAGCCGTAAGAGAATCAGCCGAGGCGGCGGGAGCCAGAAAAGTATATCTCATTGAAGAAACAATGTGCGCCGCCATAGGGTCTGGGATAGAAGTGGATAGGCCCTCGGGCAACATGGTGGTCGACATAGGAGGCGGTACCACAGGAATAGCAGTTATCTCACTATCCGGGATAGTCGTGAGTAAATCAATCAAAATCGGCGGAGACAGGATGGACGAAGCCATACAGCAGTGGCTGAGAAAAAGTCACAACATAGTAATCGGATACAGGACAGCAGAGGAACTTAAGAAAAAGTTCTCTTCACTCCCGGAGATAAACACCAGCAAAAAGACGCAGTTGAAAGTAACCGGAAGAAACAACATTTCCGGCGTTCCTTCAATGCTTACAATTGACTCGGAAGAAATCGGAGAGGCAGTAGAAGAAACCATAAACCAGATAGTCGACGCAATCATGCAGACTTTGGAGGAAACCCCGCCAGAACTCTCCGCGGACGTCTTTGAATCGGGAATAACGCTAGCCGGAGGCGGCTCGCTTCTAAGAGGGCTGCGCGACCGCATAGAGCAAAAAACCGGCATACAGATAAAAAGGGCCGAGCACCCCCTCGATTGCGTCGTTATTGGTTCCGGAAAAGCTCTCGAAGATATAGATTTTCTAAACTCCATCGCTATATAAAAAGCCAGTGATATCAGGCAGATTTCATAATGTCTCGATTATGGAGTCGCAAGTGCCGAATTCGGTCTTGACAAGGTGATTCCGTTCTGCAGAGAAAGCAGCGATTTACGTGTGCAGAAAAAGGGGGCGGGGAGCAAGAATGGTTGTGAAGCGGGAAAAACCCCTCGAAAAGCCACAAAAAATCATTTTGCATGGAAAGGACGGCATGGGTTCAGAATTTATAGATGCTCGAATTTAGAACGGAATCAGCGCAGACACATGTCACAGTCTTGATCACGGTGATTCCGTTCTGTAGAAAAAGCAGGGTTTATGCGTGCGATGACGAAAAAAGGGGAGCAAGAATGGTTGTGAAACAGGAAAAACCGCCTGGAAAGCGGCTAAGAAAGGAACGAAAAATCGCTCTGTATGGATAAGGATGGCGCAAATTCAAATTCTACAGGCGCTTAATCTAGAACGGAAGTACCCTGAGTCTTGATCACGGTGATTCCGTTCTAGATACGGGGTGCAGTTTTATTAAAAAGTTACGGGCAG
>JAPOYE010000065.1 GCA_026706695.1 Candidatus Dadabacteria bacterium
TGCGAATGTTTTCAGATGTTCACCCGTTCGCCAAGAGGTGGCAAACCCCCGGAACTTGAAGACCGCCTGCTCGAAGCCTTTTTTCTTAACTGCTCTGAAGCTTCCATAAGCGATTACTACGTTCACACTCCCTATTTCATAAACCTGGCTTCCGGAAAAGAGGACCTGAGGGAAAAAAGCGTGGATCTTGTAAGAGAGGAGCTTGAGAGGTCAAGCGCCCTGGGGGTGAAATACATGATGACCCACATAGGAAGCGCAAAGGGACTGCAGAGAGAAACGGCGATAGACAACGTGGTCGACTCCCTTTTGAGAATTCTCGGGAACTACGGCGGCACGACGCAGCTTCTGCTTGAGAACACGGCGGGCCAGGGGCATACCATAGGCGCTAGCTTCGAGGAGATTTCTCTCATACTGAGGCGCGTTGCATATGGCGATCTTGGAGTCTGTATAGATACCGCCCACATGTTTGCCTCCGGATACGATATAAGGACCCGTGAGGGCGTAGAGGAACTGGTAGAGAGCATCGGCGCCGCGTTTGCCCCCGAAACGGTGAAACTTGTTCACGCGAACGATTCCAAGGCCGAGTTCAATTCCAGTAAGGACCGCCACGAACATATAGGAGAGGGGAAGATAGGTATTTACTGCTTCAGTTCTATGATCGGGAACCCGTTTTTCGAGGATCTTGATATGATAGTGGAAATGCCTCCTCCCGAGGTGTCAGAGGACGTCGCGCTTCTTAAGAAGCTGAGAGACGAAAATAGGTAATCTCAGAGCTGGAGAGAAAAACCGCTTTCGCCTGTCCGTTGGCCGTCAACGTAAATACTGTTTTTCTCGTCAATTGCCACCCTTCCGTTTGCGATCAGGTCATGGACTACGAAGGGAAACAGTTTCCATTCCCCCTGTTCTCTGGTTTTCTCTTCCATCGTCTCCACGTCCCCGACGGCGAAGCCCTCAAGGGATATATCGGCTGACTGGGCGATCACGGTTCCGAACCTTGTTTCGGGGTTGTTTTCAAGATAGACGGTACATCTTATGGTCTTCTCCCCGTTCTCTAACGCCTGGACGCACGCGATTTTGCCTCTTACGAGGTAGTCCTTTGTCGTGTCCCCAGGGTAGAGGTTTAAGATCCTGTTTGCGAATCTATCGGTAAACATGCGGCTTAATCTCCTCCTGTAACCCGCCAGCACCACGAGATCGGGCTCAAGAACCTCTTCAATAAGGGAAATTACGGCTGAATCGTAAAGAATCCGTCCGCCTTCATCCGAAGGGGGCTTCCCAATATCTGCGAAGAATTTCTCGGAACTTATGGAGGAGGTTTCGATCTTAAGCGCTTCCGCCTTCGCGAGAACCGGGGCCTCGGGGTCGTTTGAAAAGACATGCTCTATGGTTCCATAATTTTTTCCGCCATTTTGCTCAAGCTCCATCTGCGTTGAGTGTATTTTCTCGAAGTTTGTTCCTCTGCCCGAGGCAAGAATGAGAATTTTCATTGGGCGGTGGGTATCAGAATAAAGCGGCGTTATTTGCATTGGTTTCCTATGAAGATTATCTCTTTTCCATATGCAGTATCAATACGGCAAAAGAGTTTCCCCATCTATATTCATAATGGCCAGTTTTAGAATGGAGGGATTTGTTCAGTAGAGATGAACCCACTTTGGTCAGCAACCCAGATCTGAAGTGTATCCGGTGTTTTGAGATGTACTCTCGTGATTATCTATCTCTGAGAACCTACTGAAATTTTCTCGGCGAAATCACGGTTCAAGTGAAGCTTGGGTTTGTGGCGCAATATCACGAACAGAGTATAACTGCTCCACCATGCTTCCCACTCAAATCGAAATGTACCTATGGCGCAGTCTAGGGAAATCATGTCGTTATGAACCAAGCCGGAATAATAGGCTGCCATCCAATCCTGATTTTGAGTAAGCTGTTGAGGAATATTAATGGAGTTGAATTTACGTAGAAACCTCGGCGAAGCAGCGTTTTTACCTAGACGAAGAATTTCCGGATTGAATTTACTTGGCCAATACGTAAGGAGTGCGACAGCTCCATCTTGTTCCTCAACATAGCGCCAAGCTGTAGCATGGAAGGATGCGCTATGTATTTTTGCAAGATCAAAGACGGAGTCAAATTCCACGGGGTAATCACGAACCATACGAGCGAAATTGTCACCTTGAAATATCACTTCTGCAGAGAAAAAATTTGCTTCTGCATCAAAGATTTCCTTGGCGTCGCCAATCAGAATCTTGTCGTCGTCAAGATAACAGGGATTTATCGTGTGCCAAGGTAACACCTCGTGGCCAAGTTCGTGTCCTTTTGCAAAGAGGATTCTCGCCTGAGTAGTGTTCTCATCGACATATGTCACACGTTCCTGAGTGTCGGCGATACCACGAATTTTTGGCCACATCGCCTTGAAATCCTGTTTTGCGGAACCTTCTAGGCGAGCAAAAAAACTCTCCTTAACATCTTCATCAATCTTCAGATTCCCGACTCCCGCAGCTTCTAGAAGCTTGTCGATCGGAGTGGGGAGTTCACCGACAGCTTCTGCTTCACGCAGAGCCTTATTGGCGTATTTCAATACCACCTCAGCGCTTTTGGGACGGAGTATGAAACTCCCGTTGGCATTAATCTTCAATCTTCCTCCTGAGATTGTTGCAAGAAGCGTATGAATCTCTTCAATATTTTCTTCTGGTCGTCACTTAGGCCGGCGCTCATTAGCTGGATCTCGGCAAGCTCTGTATCCTCTGGCCGTTCTTCATCATTCCGTGTCAGATATCCAGCCGCAACCATCAAGTCTTCATACCGGACACCGTAGTACTCTGCGAGTCTGTACAGGACATGGGGACGGGGTTTCTCTACCTTCCCGTTCTCCATCTGTGATAGATATGCGTTAGAAATTCCTGTCTCCGCTTCTACTGCACGAAGCGTCTTTCCTCTCAGCTGGCGTAGCTCTGTTAATTTTCTAGCTAAGTCATTCATTACACTACATTTTATCAGCAATGCTCAAAAAAATCAAGCGAAATGCTTGATGGGTAATTTATTCTGCTTATAATTAAAAGCATCATGCTTGCTCATGAAAATCTAAGAGAGGTGAAAAACCATGGAATCTATTAAAAATAGATATGAGAGCCCAGATGACGGGCAAGGACCATTTTTCGTTGCAGTGGCTAAAGCCAATTTCGATTTCCAGCAGTCCTTTCAGGTGGATGACCCCAAGGTCACGGGTCGGCAACTACTCGAGGCAGCAGGCTTCAGACCGCCGGAAGAGCATCTACTATTCCAGGTGCTAGACAGTGGGGTGCTTGAAGAGCGCAGACTGGACGAAACAGTTGAGTTGTGCGAGAAAGAAACAGAACGCTTCATCGTGTTCAAGAGCGACCGATCCTTCCGCGTTGAGATCGACGGGCAACGTTTCGAATGGGGTGCTCCCGAACTGACTGGGTTGATTGCGAAGCAGATGGTGGGTGCAGATCCCGCTTGCATAGGAATCTGGCTAGAACGGCGAGACGAACCCGATCTTTTCATCCGGGATAACGACATTGTGAAACTTGGGACGAAAGGGGTAGAAAAACTCCGCACCGGGCCAGTGTTCCCACTCTGGATCGAAGACAAAGAGTTCCAGTGGTTCGAGCAGACCATTACTACGAAGCAGATTGCTGAGCTTGGTGGCTGGGATCCATCGCAGGGCGTTCAGCAGATTGACTTGACCACAAACGAGGCCCGCACACTCAAGCCGGATGAAGTCGTAGACCTGAAAGATCTCAAGAGATTTGCGAAGAAAATCGGGTGGCAGCGTGGTTGAGCGTGAACTCCGTCTCGAGGAAGAGTATCAGTTGATCGTCTCGGTTTTTCCGAATGTTGTTCGGCAGGGAGACTGGTTTCTTATCCCAGATGATGTTCGGGCAGTGAGGCATGGTTGGACTCCAGACCCGTTTCCGGTTGCGTTCCAAGCACAGCCTGGTCACCCGGGGCAGGTGCCATATGGCATTTATGTAGCGTCTTCTGCCCAAGTCTGCGGTAAAACACCAGACAACTTCGCCGCCGATGCAGGCAATCGGCCACCATTCGAGGGACAGTGGGGTGTGCTTTCCTGGCAGGGCGATAGCAATGCCATCCGTTGGGTTCCAGCACGGGAGATTCGCGCGGGAGCCAACTTGCTAAACTTTGTCATCACGTTTGAGACGAGGTTCAAAGAGGGTGTCTAAATTCAACAAGGAATGGAAGCTCCACTTCGAGAGCGAGAGGCAATATCGAGCGCTTCGCTCTGCACTAGTGTACGAAGGGTATGCGCACGAAAGCGAACACGGAGCTTTTCTCTTCGCCTCCCAATCTGGCGATAGAAGGCTTGAAGTCGTTGATGTCGTCATACTCAAGCCAGATGACTTCGCTACACAGACGCCTTACTACCTGGATTTGGACGACGCTGTACTTCAAGAGATGATCATCCGTGCACACAAGACAAACACCGCGCTTATAGAGGCCCACTCACATCCTTTCACGAAAGGGCCACGGGTGTGTTTCTCGCCCTTCGATTGCAATGGCTTGGCAGACATCGGACCGCAGATGTTGTGGCGACTTCCCGATCGGCCGTATGTTGCTCTGGTCTTTGGTCGGGACGCATTCGATTCTCTCTACTGGGAGGGTCGAGAGCGGGAGCCTCGAGGCTCCTTGGACCTTGTCGTCGCTGGGCAGTTGCTACGTGCGAGTCGTGAATCTCAACGCTTCTGGAGGGAAAACCATGGATAGGTTTGATAGGCAACGAAAGATCTTCGGAGACGAAGGGCAGAAACGCCTGTGTGCTACAACGGTTGGTATCGTCGGTGGGGGAGGCTTAGGCTCGTTTATGGTGCTTGAACTTGCCTATCTGGGGATTGGGAAAATTGTGATCATTGACCACGACCTACTTGAGGAATCGAACCGGAACCGACTGGTTGGGGCTTGGATGTCACATGCGGACGGGACGCCCAAGGTTCAGATACTGCGCGAGCTTGGCAAGCTTATTGACTCCGAGGTCGAGATCGAAGTGATACAGGCGTGTATTGAGGATCCCGAAGCGAGAGATGCCCTTGCGGGGGTGGACATCGTTGTGGGATGTCTTGACCACGATGGTCCCCGGTCCGTGCTGAATGAATTTTGCTGCAAACACGGTTTGCCGCTTATCGATGTGGCAAGCGACACGATTCCCGAAGAAGACAAGGTTGCTTTCGGCGGGCGGGTTTGTGTCGCAACGCCGGCTACGGGCTGCCTAGTGTGTTTTGGGGTATTAGACCAGGATGAGCTTCAAGAGTATTACGCTTCGCCGGAGCAGCGTGTTGACCGGGACACTATCTACGGCGTGCCCAAAGGAACTTTGGTTGGTGGTGGTCCGTCAGTAATCACGGTCAATGGGGTAGTAGCGTCGATTGCAGCGACGGAGCTGATGGTGTTGGTGACCCAACTCCGTGCTCCTGTCGCGCATCAGGACTGGAGGGGCCATGTGGGTTGCCTGTATCGTGTTGTTGATCACGAGGAGGACTGCTACTACTGTAGCTTGCGCCCTGTTGCACAAGAATAACCAACATCCGGGGACTCTTACCTGCTTGTAAAGTGTCCATTCAATTCAGCAGCGGGGTAGAAAACGTACCGCTGCTTGACTTGAGAGTGCACGATATTTATCGAAAAAACTTGTGTTTTCACTGTTGTGTTTATTTTTTGAGACTGTTTTGCATTGCTTTTCCTATCATTTAGTTTTATGTAATTTCACGTAAGTGTGACGCAGCATGACAGAAAGCAGAAACCTGATCATGAGAATCGTTACGGCCGTCGTGGCCGTGCCGATTCTTCTTCTCATATTCTACTACGGGGGAGTGTACTATCTCGCTTTGATGTGTCTGATCGCGGCTCTGTGCTCCATCGAGTTCTTCGCGCTTGCGGGCCCCGACATACGGAAGACGAGAAAGATTTATATTACGGCCATCTCCCTGCTTCTGATCGTGAGCGCGTTTTTCGACTTCAGGCTCATGAGCCTTTTTTTCACCTTCCTGATATTTCTCTCCATAATACTCGAATTCCGCAAAAAGGATTTCAGCGACTGCCTGCGGGACTTGGGCATGACCCTTCTGCCGCTTATATATTTCGGCTGGATGCTTGCCCACGGGGTGTTGCTTAGAAATATCCCGGGCGGCGTGGACGTGGGGGACTACGGTTTCTTCAACGGGGGTCCCGGGGATGTCGGTTTTTTCCTCGTGGTGCTTGCGGTTTCATGCACTTTTCTTAACGACGCCGGAGCGTATTCCTTCGGAAAAGCTTTCGGGAAAAAGAAGCTTGCCAGTCATATAAGTTCGGGCAAGACCGTGGTGGGGCTCATCGGGGGATTCTTTGTTTCGGTCGTAAGCGCCTTCGTGGTGAATTTCATATTCAGCAATCCCCTTCCTTCTCTCTGGGTGGTTCTTTACGCGGTAATAATAGCCGCGGCCGCGGTTGCGGGAGACCTTTTCGAATCCACCATAAAAAGGGGAGCGGGGGTAAAGGATTCCGGTTCCCTGATTCCCGGACATGGCGGGGTGCTTGACAGGTTCGACAGCCTGATATTTGTCTTTCCTTGCACATACTATACTTCCCTGGTTTTCTTTCACCTGAGCGAGACAGGCGTCGCATTGTAAGAAGGGGCCGAAATGGAGATATCCATAGTGGACAGGGAGGAATTCATTGACGAACCGGGGAAGGAAGAACTGGTGCGCCTAGTTGAAAGAATACTTGCGTATCTTGATCTCTCCGCCCGAAGCGAGCTCTGCGTCTCGCTTGTGAGCGACGTCGACATGCGGGAACTTAACCGGCGTTACAGGCAGATTGACACGACTACGGATGTTCTCTGCTTTCCGCAGAAAAGTGATGTAAGCCCCGATCTTCTAGGCGATATAGTGATATCCTACCAGACGGCCCTCCGCCACTCCCGGAGGCTTGAGATCACGGTTGAAGAAGAACTGCGTCTGCTTATAGTCCATGCGGTCCTGCACCTGCTTGGATTCGACCACAAGAAGAAAAAAGAAAGAGAGACAATGCGCAAGAAGGAGAAAGAGGTGCTTAGCTACCTTGCTGATTAAGGCGCAAGCAATTTTTTTGTCAGATTGACAGAGGTAGTACCATAAGAGTTACCAATATGTCATGGCATTAACGCGGAGTTTCAGGGAGATTGTAAAAGAACGAGCTATTAGAGACCCCGAGTTCCGCATCGGACTTCTGACCGAAGCGATTGAGTGCGTACTCAATGATGAAATCGACGTGGCAAGAGTATTGCTGCGAGACTATGTTAACGCAACAGTCGGTTTTCAGGAACTTGGACTCTTACGCGAAAAACCCCGAAGAGCCTGAGGCGCATGCTCAGTCCGAGAGGAACCCCGAGTCTTAAGAGTATTTCCTCCCCGCTAGCATCTTTAAAAGAATGTGGTTTCAAGCTCGAAACACAACTATATTCTGCATTGCGGGTGTTGTTCCAAAGAGCAAACGTTTGGTCTTCAAAAAAAGCTTCCCAACCGATATTGCCATGTGTCGCCACATGGTATATACTGTGATATATCAATACAGGAGGTGACCATGGCCACTGCGAAGATCTTTAAAAATGGTCGTAGCCAAGCCGTTCGCATTCCGAAGGATTTTGCTTTTGAGGGAGTGACCGAACTGACCGTGAGGAAGGTGGGTCAGAAACTGATCCTGGAACCCGTACGCAAGTCCTGGTTGACTCTGAATGAAGAAAGCGAACCGGTAGGCGATGATTTCCTGGCAGAGCGTCCAGATTTGTTTGCGATTGACGAAAGCCGGGGAAAATTTGAATGACCTACATGCTTGACACCAATATCTGCAGCTACATAATGCGGCAACATTCGCGGTCTATTCTGGAGACCCTTGAGAACAGGGCCGCTGAGGGCCACATTCTCTGCATGTCAGTTATCACTTACCAGGAGTTGCGGTTTGGTGCCGAGCGCGTCGGGTCCGCGAAATACCACGCACGCATTGATAAGTTCTGCGAACGCCTTGATTACGTGGCCGACTGGACGACTGAATGCGCGGACCGATTTGCCGTTACGCAGTCGTCGCTGCTCAGAAGAGGAAGCCCCATCGGATTTGCTGATGCGATGATCGCTTCCCATGCCCTTATAATTAACGCTACGCTTGTCACCAATAACCAGAAGCATTTTTCTCAGGTGGAAGGCCTCCAGCTGGAAAACTGGTTCCCCGCCTGATCCGGCTTGGACTACTCCTTCAGGGTGTTGCGTAGAGACATCTTTGATTTACAACTAGGGAAGAAGTAAGAGGTGCCCGACATCTCTTTACTAGGCAGTCCGAACCGGGGTAGGGCGTGTCAGTCATCCGGATTCTTTCAGATCTTCCTTAATTTTCTCGATTTCCTTTACTGTAGGGAGGTCCTTCAGACTCTTAAGGCCGAACGTCTCGAGAAAAAGATTTGTGGTTTTGTAGAGAAAAGGCTTTCCCGGAACTTCCTTTCTTCCCGCAATCTCGATGAATCTTCTATCAAGTAGCATGCTTACGCTGCTTGAGCAGTCCACCCCTCTTATTTTTTCAACCTCGATCTTCGTAACGGGTTGCTCATAAGCCATTATGGCAAGCACTTCGAGGGAGGCTTTCGAAAGCCTGAACTTCTTTATTTCCTTGTTAAACTCGACTATGTATTGCGAATACTCAGGACGGGTCCTGAACTGATATCCCTCGGCGACGCTGCTTAGAATGAAACTTCGTCCCATCTCCTCCCAGCGCCCCTGGAGTTCGCTCAGGGCGTCGGTTATCTCTTCTTTCTCGACGTCCTTCAGGAACTCGGAGATTTCCTGAATGGTTAAGGGTTGTTTCGAAACGAATATCAAGCATTCTATTATATTTTGAAGAGAACTTCTATCGTCCATTTTCTTCCCTCAGAATTATCTTTATGGGTTCTTCGAAGGTCGGCTGAAAAACATCCAGGATGCCGTCTTTCAGCAGCTCCAGTATCGAGAGAAAGGTTACCACGAGTTTCATGCGGTTTTTATCCCCTTCACAGAGATGCGCGAAAAGAACGGCTATTTCCCTTCTCATTGGTGCTGTTACCTGAGTTTTTCTTACAGCAACGGTGTAAGTCTGCGGGGCTAGGGATATTTCCCTTGTCTCGGCCTTCTCCCTGTCCTCGCATATCTTGGAGAAGGTATCCACCAGGGACCAGAGGTCGAATTTCACGAATTCCGTCTCTTCTTCCGGTTCTCCGAACATTTCCCTGCGGTCGTAACCCGCCAGGAAAACATCTTTTCCGAGAATTTCCATCCCCCCGAGTTCCGCCGCCGCGCTTCTGTACTTCTCATACTCAAGCAGGCGCCTTACGAGTTCCTCCCTGGGGTCCTCTTCTTCCTCTTCGCCTTCCTCCTTTATCCTGGGAAGAAGCATGCGCGACTTTATGTACCCCAGTTCGGCCGCCATGGCCATGTAGTCCCCGACGATCTCGAGGTTCACGTCCTTCAGGAACTCAAGATATTCAAGGTACTGCTCGGTTATGAGCGCGATGGGTATGTCGTAGATGTCCACCTCGTGTTTCTTTATGAGGTGAAGCAGCAGGTCAAGCGGGCCGTTGAATATCTCGAGCTGTACGCTGTAGGCTGACTGAGGGTCTTCCATTTCTTCGTTTCTCTCGGCAATCACTACGGGTTCATCGCCCGGATCACGATCTCGAGTTCGCTCGGGCTGAAATTGCACATTTGTATAAAGATAACCACAGGAACGCGTATGAAGTAACCCAGGAACTGCCCGCCGAACAGGAAAAAGGCGAAAAGAATGAATATTCCGTAAGTTTCAAATCTTGCGTACCTGTAGGCGAGGCTGTCGGGAAGCAGCCCGTAAAGCACCCGCGAGCCGTCAAGCGGCGGAACGGGGATCATGTTGAAAACGGCAAGCACTATCCCTATGTACATGAACCACACGAGCATCCGCGCTGCAACGTCGGCCCCGCTTCCCGGGGGTATGGCCGCGAAGTTCTCAAATAAGGCCTTTAGAATCACAGCCGCCGCAATCGCGGTCAGAATGTTGGATATGGGGCCCGCAATCGCGACCATAAGCATGTCTTTTTTCGGGTTCCTGAAGTTCCTCGGGTCAACGGGAACCGGTTTCGCCCATCCGAAATGCACGATGAAAAGCAGCAGGGTTCCGAGGACGTCAAGGTGCACGAGAGGGTTAAGCGAGAGTCTTCCCTGTCTCTTCGCCGTGTCGTCCCCGAGCCTGTAGGCCACAAGCGCGTGGGCGTACTCATGTATGGTGAGGGAAAAAAGGATTACGGGGACCAGTATTATGAGAAATTCGTAGTTCATATCTATAGTTTACGCTCTTGGATGAGATTTTTCGTGTATGCGCTTAAGCCTCTCCTTCTCAACATAAGTGTATATCTGGGTCGTGGATATGTCCGAGTGACCGAGCATGGCCTGTATGGACCGCAGGTCGGCCCCCCGCTCAAGCAGGTGCGTGGCGAAGGAGTGGCGGAGCACGTGGGGGGTTATGTGGGAGTGTATGCCCGCGGCGAGCGCATAGTTCTTTATCATTCGCCAGAAGCGCTGGCGGCTCATCTTGGAGCCGGTTCTGGAGGTAACGAAAAGGTACTCCGAAGCTCTTTCGCGAAGAAGTTTCGGTCTTGAGTCTGAAAGGTAGTCCCTTACTTTCCTGATGGCGTCGCCGCCTATGGGAACTATCCTCTCCTTGCTTCCTTTGCCGAGGGTGATGACGTAGCCGTGGTCAAGATTGACGCGGTTGAGCTCAAGTGAGACCAGTTCCGATACCCTGACCCCGGTGGCGTAGAGAACCTCGAGCATCGCGCGATCCCGCAGCGCCTCTGCGGACTTGCCTTCCTCGGGCTCCCGGAGGAGCCTCTCGACCTCTTCAAGCGAGAGAGTGTGGGGGAGGGTTTTCGCGGGCTTTGGAGAGACGGTGTTTCTTAGCGGATCCTCGGTTATGACGCTTTCTGTGAGAAGGAACCTGAAGAACTGCTTTATGGAAACTATGTTTCTCGCCACGCTTCTCGGGGAGAGCTTCTTTTTCCTCAGGTGGTCGAAAAAAGCGGCTATTTCGTCTTCGCTTACGGCGGCGGGGTCGTATATACCCCTTTTGTCTAGAAAGGCCACGAGGGATGATATGTCCCTTGAATATGACTGAATGGTGTTTTTCGAAAGGCCCCTGTTCACCGTAAGATACACAAGGAACGAATCGAGGTGCTCATCCATTAATCTTATGTTCCGACCTGCCAGGAACTCAGATATTTCTTCTGTTCGGCCGTCAGGGTGTCTATGGTGACTCCCAGGGTTTTAAGCTTTATCTTGGATATCAGGCTGTCTATTTTCTCCGGGACGTCGTGAACATCGTTCTCAAGTGTCCCTCCGTTTTTCACCATGTACTCGCAGCAGAGCGCCTGGTTGGCGAAGCTCATGTCCATCACGCTTGAAGGATGCCCCTCGGCCGCGGCGAGGTTTATGAGCCTTCCTCCGCCGAGAACGTTGATCCTTCTTCCGTTTTTAAGCGTATGTTCCTCAACGTATTCCCTTATGACTCTTTTCGAGGTCGTTATCTCGCCAAGGGCGTCGAGATCAAGTTCCACGTTGAAGTGTCCTGAATTGGCTACGATCGCCCCGTCTTTCATTCTCTCAAAATGCTTTTTCCTTATGACGTGTATGTTGCCCGTAACGGTGCAGAAGAAGTCTCCAAGCGGCGCTGCCTTCTCCATCGTCATTACCCTGAATCCGTCCATGGTGGCCTCGAGTCCCGCAAGCGGCTCAACCTCGGTCACGATGACGTTCGCTCCCAGTCCCCTGGCTCTCATGGCAAGTCCTTTTCCGCACCAGCCGTATCCTGCGACTACGAAGGTCGTGCCGGAGACAAGCCTGTTGGTGGCGCGTATGATTCCGTCAAGGGTGCTCTGCCCCGTGCCGTAGCGGTTATCGAAAAGATGCTTGGTATCCGCGTTGTTAACGGCGACTATCGGATACTGAAGCACTCCGTCATCTGCCATGCTCTTGAGTCTTATCACTCCGGTTGTGGTCTCCTCGGTTCCCCCGATTACGTCGTCTATCAGGTCTTTTCGGTCCGTGTGCAGCGTTGATACCAGGTCTGCCCCGTCATCCATGGTTACGTGCGGGCGGGCGGCCAGAACGGCGTTTATGTGCTTGTAATAGGTTTTGGTGTTTTCCCCTTTTATCGCGAAAACGGAGATTTTATGGTTCTTTACGAGGTGGGCGGCGACGTCATCCTGAGTGCTTAGGGGATTTGACGCGCAGAGGTAGGCTTCTGCTCCTCCGGCCTTAAGGGTGGTCATGAGGTTCCCGGTTTCCGTGGTAACGTGAAGGCACGCGGCGACCCTCACTCCCTTAAGCGGCTTTTCCTTCTTGAATCTTTCCTCTATCTGCTTTAGAACGGGCATTTCCTGTGCGGCCCATTCGCTTCTCAGTTTTCCCTGGCGGGCAAGCTTTAAGTCTTTTACGTGGTAATCCATTTTTTCCTCCGTTGCTTTTTCGCGGTCAGAAGCCCCGAGCGCGTTTCGGCTCAGGCGTTCTCCAGGGCTTTTTTAAGCTCCGCGACTCTGTCTGTCTTCTCCCATGAGAAAGTTTCTTCGTTTCTCCCGAAATGGCCATAGGAAGCGGTTTTCCTGTAGATGGGTCTTCTTAGTCCGAGATGCGATATTATTCCCTCGGGAGTGAAGTCGAAAATCTCCCTTACTGCTTCTGAGATCTTCTCTTCCGCCACGGCAGCCGTGCCGAAGGTGTCGATCATCACCGAAACCGGTTCCGCGACTCCGATGGCGTAGGCAATCTGCACCTCGCAGCGTGAGGCCAGGGAGGCCGCGACTATGTTCTTTGCCACGTACCTTGCCATATAGGTTGCGCTCCTGTCGACCTTTGAGGGGTCTTTTCCAGAAAACGCCCCGCCGCCGTGTCTTGACCATCCGCCGTAGGTGTCGACTATGATTTTTCTTCCCGTAAGGCCCGTGTCTCCCATGGGTCCCCCGGTTACGAAGTTCCCCGTAGGGTTTATATGAATTTTCGTGCTCTCGGAAACAAGAGTTCCAATGCAGGGATTTATTACGTTCTCCCTGATTCCCTCCATTAGGTCACCGCGCGAGACTTCCTTTGAGTGCTGCGATGATATGACTACCGCGTCCACTCCGACCGGTTTCCCGTCCTCATACCTGAAGGTGACCTGGCTTTTTCCGTCTGGCCTCAGAAACGGCAGGGTGCCGTCTTTTCTTACCTCGGAGAGGCGCTTTGCCAGATTATGGGCATAGAGTATGGGGGAGGGCATGAATTCCGGGGTCTCATCGCACGCGTAGCCGAACATGAGCCCCTGGTCGCCGGCTCCTTTCTTGTCGACTCCAAGCGCTATGTCCGGGGACTGCCTGTCGATCGTTAGGAGGACCGAACAGGTATCCGCGTCAAATCCCATCGCGCTGTCCGTATAGCCGATCTCTCTTATCGTGTCCCTTGCTATCTGCCGTATGTCGACTTGGGCTTTTGTCGTTATCTCGGCGGAGATCACCACGAGGCCGGTTGTGATCAGTGTTTCGCACCCGACCCTGCTGCCTGGATCCTGCTCGATCATGGCGTCTAGTATCGCGTCTGATATCTGATCCGCAATCTTGTCAGGATGGCCTTCCGTTACGGATTCCGAGGTGAATATAAAGTTTTTAGGGGACATTAGGCGACCTCAAAAGTGCAAGTAATATAATTATTCTGGTTTTCCTGTCAAACGGGCCGTTGCTTTGCCGCTGCGGGTTCCTTGGTGGTGTGTTGCTCCCGCCGGTTTTTCAACTGAACAGGGTGCTTGAACTGGTATTATGGTTGCCTGATCCATGTGGAGGCGCGTGGGTTTTTGCCGTTGTTCGGGTAAAATACAAAAAAATCCCACTTGCACCCTGCGGAGAAAATGAAATGAAGAAACTCCTGGCTCCTTCAATACTCTCGTGCGACTATCTTCGCCTCGAAGACGAGGTGACCGCCGTTTGCGAGGCGGGCGCCGATCTTATACACGTGGACGTGATGGACGGGCATTTCGTTCCGAACATAAGCATAGGAATACCCATAGTGGAGGCGATTGCCCGGATGGAATCGCCTCCCCAGATGGATATACACCTGATGATCGATAGTCCCGAGAAATTCACGGAGAAATTCATAGACGCGGGTTCTCCTCACGTGAAAATTGTCACGGTCCAGATGGAGGCCTGCAACCTTCTCTACAGCGCCCTCTCATCCATAAGGTGGAGAGGGGTTATGACCGGGGTGGCCCTTAACCCCGCAACCCCGATCGGCGTGATCGAGGAAAAGCTGATGGAGCTTATAGACGTGATAGTGATAATGACCGTGGAGCCGGGATTCGGGGGTCAGAAATTCATTCCCGAGATGCTGTCGAAAATAAGAGACCTGAGGTCTCTTCTTGACAAGATGGATGGAGATGGAAAGAAGCCGCTTATTGAAGCTGACGGCGGGATAAATCTCGGGAACATAAGGGAAGTGATCGAGGCCGGAGCGGACATAGTGGTAACGGGGTCCGGAATATACAAGACGGAAAACTATGCCGATACGATGTCGGCCATGCGCGAGATGATGGAGTAGGGGCCAGACCCGAGGGCTACGTGTTTTTCCGGGGGAAGATGAAGTCTCAAGAGCGAAACTACATAGCCGACATAGAGCGGTATTTTCTCGGGCTTGCGGGAAAGGGCCTTATGCTTTCAGCCAGGGACTACAGTTTTATAAGGGAACTTGGCGAAAGATCAGTCTCAAAGGAAATGGTAATTAAGGCTATAGCCTACGGCTTTGAGCAAAAGAGGCAGAGGGGAGCCCAGGAGCCGAGGGGGCTTTTTAACCTAAGGCATGAAATTGAGGATTACCTGAGAACGCATTCGGTAGAACGGGAATCGAAACAGGCAACACCCCGGAACGCCGCTTTTACGAGAAGCAGTATAATAGAACAGGTCCTAAAGAGGCTTGACAGGATCATAGTTGAGGAAAAAAGAGAGGATATACGGGGGAAATACGAGGAACTCAGGCGCAGGGTTGGAGAGACGGACGGCGCGGGGTCCGCTAACATATACAAACAGTTTGATTTGTTGTGGCGGGATTTCATGGGGGGTGTTTTCTCAGGTCTTTCCGCCGAGAGGCAAAAGCAGATAACCGATGCCGCGCTGAGCAGGATTCCCGCCAAGGCGAAACTCTACGACGAGGATGCCAGGAGAAAGACCCTTAACGCCTTCAGGGATGAAATCGTATGCGAGACTCTCGGCATAAATAATGTTTTCACGATGAAGTAACATGGCCAGAAGAAAACGGATCATTATGGATTGTCGAAAATGTTCCGGCGGTGGGTACATGATCTCACCTGAGAACGGTCAGTACGCCCGCGCGGAGGTCTGCGACTGCGTTTCCGAATGCAGTGACTGCGGGGGGACCGGAACGGTATTTTTGGTGAATGAAAGAGGCTACAGGTATCTTGAGCGCTGCGGGCTCTGCGGAATGGTGAGGCTTAAGGTCAGAAGGTACAACAACGCGAAGATTCCTTCAAAGTACGCCGGCGTTCTTCAGTCAGACGATATAGACCCCCGTGACAACAGCCAGTTTGAGGCAATGACCTACGTGAAGTCGTTTGTCGACAAGTACCCGGAGGAAAAAGGCTTTCTGCTTATGGGAGGTCCCGGGCTTGCCAAAACACGCCTGGCAGTAGGGGCCATAGCGGAGCTTACGCTTCAGAAAGCCGTTGAATGCGTGTTTACCGATTTCTTCTTTCTGCTTGGAGACCTGCGGAAGGCGTATTCCGAGGGAATTCCCGAAAACGAGATAATAGGACCGCTAATAAGCGCGGAAATTCTGGTTATAGACGAGATGGGGAAAGGCAAGAGTTCCGAATGGGAGCAGAACATCCTCGATCAGCTTATCTCCAAGCGTTACAACTCCTCAAAGAAGACTCTTGTTACCACCAATTATGTGGCCAGGGAGTCACTGCCCAATAAATCCAGGAATAAAAAAACGGAAATACTTGAGGACAGGGTGGGGGAGAGGATAGCTTCAAGGCTTTATGAGATGTGCACCCCGCTTTTCATCGAGGGAAGCGATTACAGGAAAAGCGAAATCTCCTCGTAAGATGTCGCCCGGTTCAACCGGGAGATTGGAAGCTATCGTCACGCCGGCATGGTTTCAATAAGAATTTATTGTGGGGATTATTGATGTTTGTTTTTCTTTAGTGGCGGAGGTGATGTTATGGGAAAGATGAAGGACAGGTCATCAGGCATGGTAAATATCTCCGTGAAGGTTCCTGCTGAAATTGCCGAAATACTGGGCAAGGTATCGAAAGCGGAGGAAAGGCCAAAAAGCTATTACTTAAGGAAGGGATTGGAACTGTTTTTGATGGCTAGGCTGGAGAATTTGGAGGACCATGAAGAGGCTGCCGAAGCTTACAAGGAATTTATGGCCTCAGGGGAAAAATCGGTTTCCTTTTCTGAACTCAAGGAAGAACTGAACCTTTAGAGTTATACCACTGCCACTGCCTGATCTAAAAGTTCCAATATTTCGAATAAATTCTTCTGATTTCCGAGACGGTATGTTCGCAGGTTGTCCGCTTGGGATCAAAACCGGTATCCGATGTTTTAAGATCGAGTATCTCCTCTATGACCGACTTCATGATCAGTCCCATCTCCGCCGTGTTGTAGCCGCCCTCAAGCAAAAAGGCGATATTTCCACCGCAGTGTCTCTCGGCGAGTCGCATAACGAATCTTGTAAGCCTGGCGAAACCTTCCGAGGTAACCAGCATTCCTCCCAGCGGATCGATCTGGTAAGCGTCAAAGCCCGCGGAGATGAGAATGAATTCCGGGGAATACTGTTCCACCACGGGTTCGAGTATCTCGGCGAAGATTCTGAGGTAATCTTCATCTCCCAGCATCGCGGGGCAGGGGACGTTAACCGTGTACCCAAGTCCCTCTTTGTATCCGAGTTCCTTTAAGCTTCCTGTGCCGGGGTAAAACGGGAACTGGTGCACAGAAAAGAAGAGCACACTGCTTGAATCATAGAAGATATGCTGGGTGCCGTTCCCGTGGTGCACGTCCCAGTCTATGATCAGGACTCTTTCAAGACCGCAGTTGGCCAACAGGTGGGCCCCGGCGACCGCCATGTGATTAAACAGGCAGAACCCCATCGCCCTGTCGTGTTCAGCGTGATGTCCGGGAGGACGGGGGAGTACGAACGCGGTATCGATTTTCCCTGAAAGAATATCGTTTACCGAGCATATAAGCCCCCCGGAACCCGCAAGCGCGGCGTCAAAAGAAACTTCGCACGTAGAGGTGTCGGCATCAAGCTGCGAGAACTCCTTGCCGGAGGTGCTTTTGACCATATCGAAATAGGGCTTGCTGTGTACGAGAGTGATCTCTTCCTCCGTCGCGGGCCTTGTGTCGGCGGAAACCGTTTTCTCCATAAGACCCGAACTCTCAAGCGCTCCCAGAATGCTGGTCAGTCTTTCCGGACACTCCGGATGTCCGGGAGGGTTCTGGTGAGCCAGGAAAAGATCGTTACTTACTATCGAGAGTCTCTTCATTTTGGATCGTCTCTTTAAGATAACCTATCAGGTAAAAGGAACCACAAACACAAGCTGCTTCTCCGTAGCTAAGAAGCTTTTCATATGCCTCCAGAGGGTCTTTTACCGTCTCGACCGAGTCGAACTGTCCCCGGGTAAGCGCCAGAATTTTTTCCGTTCCCAAAGACTTCTTGACTCCGGCAAGTTCCGTTATGATCAGTTTTCCCGAAACGCGGGAGAGCGTCTCGGTGAATCCTCCGATGTCTTTGTTCTCAAGCATCGTTATCAGGAAATTGAATTTTTTCCCCGGATGATAAAACTCAAGGGACTTAACAAGGTTCTCCCCCGCGGCGAGGTTGTGCGCGCCGTCGATTATAACGGGAGTTTCCCTGTTCAAGTATTCCATTCGCCCCCCCAGGCTGACTCCCGCAAGAGCCTCTTTTATTTTTTCCGGGTCCGTTTTGTAGCGGGTATGCATTGTCAGCAACTCGGCTGCCGCTATGGATATAACGGCGTTTTCCACCTGGTGCGTGCCCGCGAGGGAGATTCTGAGTCCCGGAATGTTCCACCTGGGCCCCATGTAATCGAAGCTCAGATCTTCTTTTTCCCCGTAAGTGAACTCTGCTCCGATTCTGTGGCATGTTGAGGAGTTCTCCCGGACCCTGCGCTCGATTACCGAGAGGGCTTCGCCCGTGCATCCTGTCACCACGAGACCGTTTTTTTTGATTATTCCGGCTTTTTCCCCGGCAATCTCACCCAAAGTGTTTCCCAGGTATTCGGTGTGGTCAAAGGACACGTTCGTTATGACGCCTGCCAGGTGATCGCATACGTTTGTCGAGTCCCATCTCCCGCCCATTCCTACTTCAAGCACGCCTACATCTATTGACTTGCCGTTGAAATGAAGAAATGCGGCTGCCGTGAGCGTTTCGAAATAACTGAGCTCCACGCCAATTCTGGCGCAGGCGGCAAAAACCGTGCCGAGGGTTTCTTCGAGCTGCTCCCAGGTTATTTCCTCTCCGTCTACTTTTATTCTTTCCGTGACGTTGATCAGGTGAGGGGAGGTAAAGAGACCTGCGCGATAGCCGTTCACCTCGAATATTGACGCGATACAGGCCGCCACGGACCCCTTGCCGTTAGTTCCGGCAACGGCGACGTAATCCTTTTTCCTGTGAGGAAACCCCAGTTCTTCAAGAACCGCGGTGATTCTGCCGAGCTCCGGTTTTACGCTGTCCACTCCCTTTAGGCGGAGTTTTTTCAGATTCTCAAACATTTTGGGCCTACAGGGTTAAAGATAGCACATGCCGGCTTGATATCCCTCCTAGGTTGCAGGAGCGTTTTTTTCGAATCCGCAAGGGCGGGACGGAGATCCGAGTTTGGGTGATCAGTCCTCAAGTATAACTACGGCGACGGAGTATTCCCCGTCGTGTGATATGGTGGTATGAATTCGGGTCAGGCCCCTTTGTTCAGCGATTTCCTTTGTGCTTCCCCTGAGGTCTATGAAGGGTTTTCCAAGCTCGTTGCGCTTGACCGCTATGTTGTGAAATTTTATTCCCCGTCTGAACCCGGTGCCTAGCGCCTTCACGAAGGCTTCCTTGACCGCGTAGTTGGCGGCATAGCTTATGTTTCTGTTTTTGCCGTCACCATTTTGCGCGAGTTCATCATCGGTGAAGACTTTTCGAAGGAATTTCTCCCCCCACCTCTCAATAAGGTTCTCTATGCGACTGTTACGAACCATATCGATGCCTATGCCTGAAACCATCTCTTTTTGCCTTATGCCCTGCTGTAGAGAAATACTATAGCAGATCAATCATGTCTCTTACGGCTTCCTCCATTCCGGAGAGAACCGCCCGTGAAATTATGCTGTGGCCGATGTTGAGTTCCTCAATCCCGTCTATCTGTGAAACCGCGGTCACGTTAACGTAGTTGAGCCCGTGACCGGCGGATACCCTGAGTCGGTGGGAGAGGGCGTCTTCCGTTGATTTTCTGATCTTGTCAAGTTCCATCATCATCCCGGTCTCGTCGCGGGCGTTTGCGTAACTTCCAGTGTGGAGTTCAACCATATGAGCGCCGGTCTGCGCGGAGGCGCTTATCTGTTCGGGGTCAGGGTCTATGAAAATGCTTACGAACAGCCCGGAACTCTTCAGTTTTTCAATCCCCGCGGCAATTCTCTCCGTATCCCCGCGCACGTCAAGTCCTCCTTCAGTGGTTATCTCCTGCCTTTTTTCCGGAACAAGGGTCACGACGTCGGGAAGCGTCTCGCACGCAATCTCGATCATTTCATCCGTTACGGCCATTTCCATGTTAAGCTTCGTCCGCACCGTCTGTCTCAGCAGAAGAAGGTCCCTTTCCTGAATGTGTCGGCGGTCTTCACGAAGGTGGACCACTATTCCGCTCGCTCCGGCCAGTTCAGCCTGCGCGGCTGCGGTCACGGGGTCGGGCTCGTCTCCCATCCTTGCCTGTCTCAGGGTTGCCACATGGTCAACGTTTACGTTCAGCCTGGTTTTCATCTACAGATTTCCTGTTCCTATGCTCTCGCTTATTACGGAAGATACTCGGGAAGCGATTCCGTTTATCAGGGTTTCATCCTCTCCCTCCACCATTACCCGCGCCAGCAGTTCGGTTCCGGAATACCTGAGGTTTATTCTTCCCTTGTCTCCAAGGATTTTTTCAGATTCCCTGACGATTTCGACAAGCCCCGGGATCTGCTCAAACGGTTTTTTCTCTTTGATTTCAAGACTGTTAAGAACCTGGGGAAACATATCTATTACCCCGGCGAGCTCAGAAAGCGGTTTCCCCTTTCTTTTCATTATGCCCAGAATCTGAAGCGAGGCCAGCAAGCCGTCTCCCGTTGTCGAGTGGTCAAGAAACAGCAGGTGACCCGATTTCTCGCCTCCCAGGTTTGCTCCCAGTTCTCTCATTGCTTCTACCACGTACCTGTCTCCCACGCGGGTTCTCTCAAGTCTGAGGCCTTTTGCATTGAGGTAGTTCTCAAGGGCCATGTTGCTCATCTGGGTAGCCACCACGGTGTCCGTTGCCAGGGTGCCGGCTTCAAGCATTTCGGATGAGCAGATCGCGAGCACATGGTCGCCGTCAACCCCATTTCCGTTTTCATCGCAGAAAACCACCCTGTCCGCGTCTCCGTCAAGCGCTATTCCTATGTCGGAACCACTTCGCACTACTTCTTCGCAGAGTATTTCGGGGCGCAGGCTTCCGCAGTCAACGTTTATGTTCGTCCCATTGGGCTCAGTGCCGATCGTGATCACCTCGGCCCCAAGTTCCTCGAAGATTATGGGTGCGACCTTGTACGCGGCTCCGTTGGCGCAGTCAACCACGATCTTCACCCCGTCGAGCGTAAGATCATCAGGGAAGGTGTTTTTGAGAAACACTATGTAGCGTCCGACCGCGTCCTCGATTCTTTTCGCCTTTCCCGTCAGGGGAGGGGGGCTTAGCTGTTTTTCTCCGAGAACCATGTTCTCTATTTCAGCCTCCGTTGTGTCCGGGAGCTTGAAGCCCGTGGAATCGAATATCTTTATTCCGTTATCGGTGTAGGGATTGTGCGACGCGGAGATGACCACGCCGGCCGTGGCTCTCATGTTTGAAGTGAGAAAGGCTATGGCCGGAGTGGGCAGGGGACCAACGAGCAGTACGTCGGCTCCCATGGACGTTATGCCCGAGGCTATTGCCTGTTCGAAGACGTAGCCTGAAAGGCGGGTGTCTTTGCCGACGAGTATCTTCACGTGGCCGCCCGTTTTCCCGGACAGATATTTTGTGAGCGCTTTTCCGAGGGCAAGCGATACCTCGGGGGTCATTGGATAGGTGTTGGTAACCCCCCTTATTCCATCGGTTCCAAAAATCTTTCTTTCGGGAAATTCAGATGCGGACTTTTTCATGATTTACGTCTTCGGGGATTCTTCCGGGGGAGGCGGTTTGACCCTGACCCTGACACTCGTCGGAGAGGTCTTCGTAAGTTTCAGCAGGTCCGAACTTGGATACTGAACTTTTACCCTGAGTCTTTTCAGCCTGCTCTCGCCCATCTCTGCCCCGTCTATGAAAACTTTGACATCGTTGCTCGTAAGGTCGTTGATGGTCTTGTAGGGACCATTGAATACCAGTGTGGCCTTAAGCTCGGGAGTTGTAGTGTATTCGAGTTTTCCGAAATTCCGGGGAACTATGTCGACGTCCCGAAACTCCTTGGACAGTATTATCTCTTTTATGTAAACCGTTACGTTCACGTGATCGCCTTCGAGGACTTCCATGTACTGGGAGGGCAGCTGCAGCTGCACCGGCGCCGTGAACTCGGCTTTTTCGCCTTCAAGCTTTATTTTCGCCGTTTCTATGCTTTCCAGCTTGCCAAGCTGCGAAGCGGGCCCTTTTACCTTTACGAATTGCGGGACGATCTTTAATTTCTTCGATATCTCGTAGCCGGAGTCCGGTTCTCCGAGCACGGGTTTCACTTTGAATCTTTTCGTCACAAGCATATCTATGTTAAGAGAGAGCTTCGAGGGCCTCGCAGCGACTATATCGATTCCTCTGGGAACTATCTGCGATGCCGCGCGCTTTAAGTCTATTTTAAGAACACCCCGTTCCGTTTTCTGCAGGTCAACGGGAATTGACTTGTTCGAGAAGGCAAATGAAGAGAGCAGGTTTCTCGCTCCCCTGAGAGAGAGGTCAATATTTTCGGGGGCATTGTTCACGATAATAAGATCTTCAGGCAGGCCACTTAGGTGAAGCGGAATCCTGACGTCCCTTTCCACGTCAAGTTCGAAGTTCGTAAATGCCCAGAGAATTACCGCCAGCGCGAGTGCGATTGTTTTTTTTGTAAGACCTTGAAAGAAAGGTTTTTTCTCCATCAGGCTTTTCCTGCCTGGCCTGCTTTTATGCTGCTCAGGTTCTCGGTGGTAAGTTCGGAAACCAGACTCGGCTTAAGCAATTTATCGTTAGCGATTCTTTTAAGTTCTCCGTCCGCCGCCAGCGAGATCTTCCCCGTTTCCTCGGACACGATTACAACGACAGCGTCAGTCTCGTTGGAGAGCTTTATTGCCGCCCTGTGCCTTGTTCCAAGCTCCGTTCCCAGTTCAAGGTCCGTACTGATCGGGAAAAAGCACCCGGCTGAAACAATAACGTCGTCTTTGACTATCACTCCTCCGTCGTGAAGAGGGGACGCCGGGTTGAAAATGGTTATAAGCATCTCGCTTGATAAGCTGGTGTTAATAGGTCTTCCGGGAAACACTCTTAGGCTCTCCTGCCTTTCAATGGCTATCAGGGCTCCGATTTTCCTTGAAGAGAGAAAAGAGCAGGCATCCCCCAGCTCTTCTATCATTGCTTCGTTTGCGGCATGTTTTGCGAAACTGAAGAGAAGAGGTTTTTTCCCTATGTTCGCAAGCCCTCTTCTTATGTCATCCTGGAAGAGAATTATTATTATGAGGATAGCGAAGCCGAGAAAGTGGGTAAGCACCCAGTTGAGCGTGAAAAACCCCCATTTCCTCGAGGCGAAGTAAAGAACTGCCATAGCCACGAGTCCTACCAGGATCTGCGAGCTTCTGGTTCCCTCTATGGCCTTCAGTACGTAGAAAAATATTATGGCGACGATCAGGATATCCAGACTGTCGGAAAAGAATCGAAAGTTCTGTATGGTAGAATCTGTCATATCCTAGTTAGCCCCGTATATGCTCTTTACCGTCCTAATCGCCTGCACTGTCTCAAGTACATCATGAACTCTTACGATAGAAATACCCTTGAGCATTGATATTATTACTGAACAGACGGATCCTATCAATCTTTGCTCGGCAAGCGGACTCCCCAGGATTTCTCCTATAAAGGATTTTCGCGAGGTTCCAATGCAGACCGGAAACCCGAGCCGGCAGAATTCCTCGAGCTTTCTTATGATTTCGAGGTTCTGCGGGGTGGTTTTTCCGAATCCGATGCCTGGGTCAATTATTATGTGGTCCCGCGGCACTCCAGCCTCCATTGCCGTCTGAGCCGAATTCAAAAGAAAGTCCGCTATATCGGGAATAAGCGAACTGTATTGGGTTTTCTCCTGCATGTCCAGCGGGCGTGAACTTGTGTGGGTGAGTACGATTGCGGCTCCTTTCTCCGATACTTTCTGCGCCACCTGCGGTTCGAAACTCAGTCCGCTTATATCGTTTACCATCGAGGCTCCGCACCCAAGAGCCTCCTCGGCGACAGCCGCTTTTGTGGTGTCGACGGATATTACGGTGTCAAATTCCACCGAAGCCGCCTCTATTACCGGTATAACCCTGTCAAGCTCCTCTTCCGTGCTCACGCCGAGGGAACCCGGCCTTGTGGATTCTCCTCCTATGTCAATAATATCGGCCCCGTCTCTGATTAAAGAGGCGATTCTCCCGAGAGCTTTTTGGGGATCGTTGTACGCTCCGCCGTCATAAAAGGAGTCCGGAGTCATGTTCACAATACCCATGACGAGGGGTTTTTGGCTGAGATCCAGTTCTTTTGAACCGAGTTTTATCAAATGATGTTCTGGTGCGTTCTGATTTGCTTTATGGACTGAAGACTTTAGCAAACGGCTTTTACTCCCGGTTTTGCAGAGACAGCCAGAAAACAGCGGCGGGGCAGGGCAGAACCCTAGGAATCAGACCCTGCTGGTTATATCGAACGGCTTTTTCACTTCCGGCCTGAACTCACGTGTTTTTGACACCAGTTCGTCAAGTTCCGCCGAGTCTATAACTTCTTTTTCCAGAAGCAGGGAAGAGAGCTCATGCAGAAGATCCAGATTGTCTCCGAGGAGCTTCATTACCTCGTCGTAGCTTTCGTTCACGATCTTCCTTGTCTCCTGATCGATCTGCACCGCGGTATCTTCGCTGTAATCGCTTTTTCTCGATATTTCCCTGCCTAGGAAAGGCTGCTGTTCCCCTTTGCCGAAAGTTACCGGTCCCACAACTTCGCTCATTCCCCATTCGCATACCATTTTTTTGGCTATGTCGGTAACTCTCTCAAGGTCGTTTGCAGCGCCGCTGGTTCTTTCTGAGAACACAAGTTCTTCGGCGGCCCTGCCTCCCAGAAGCACCTTTATGGTGGAAATCAGATAACTCCTCGAAAGGGTGTACTTGTCTTCAAGGGGGAGCTGCTGAGTAACTCCGAGAGCCATTCCTCTCGGTATGATCGTCACCTTGTGTATGGGGTCGGCCTCGGGAGTCAGTTTCGCTACGAGCGCGTGTCCGGCCTCGTGGTAAGCGGTGATTTTTTTCTCTTTTTCGCTTATCAGCATACTTTTTCTCTCAACTCCCATTGTGACCTTGTCTTTTGCGTATTCAAAGTCTTCTATGGAGACCTGTTCCTTGTCGTTGCGGGCGGCATGAAGAACCGACTCGTTGACCAGATTTTCAAGGTCGGCTCCGGAGAAACCCGGGGTGGACCTGGCGATCACCGAAAGATCAACGTCATCAGCCATCGGGGTGTCTTTTGAATGAACGACCAAGATGGCTTCTCTTCCCCTGACATCCGGCCTCGGGACGACAACCTGGCGATCAAACCTCCCGGGTCTCAGAAGCGCCGGGTCAAGCACGTCCGGGCGGTTCGTGGCGGCCATGACTATAATGCCTTCGTTTCCTTCAAAGCCGTCCATCTCGACCAGAAGCTGGTTAAGGGTCTGCTCCCTTTCGTCGTGGCCTCCTCCTAGTCCTGCTCCCCTGTGTCTTCCCACGGCGTCGAGTTCGTCAACGAATATTATGCAAGGGGCGTTTTTCTTGGCCTGTATGAACAGGTCCCTTACCCTTGAAGCTCCGACTCCGACGAACATCTCCACGAAGTCACTACCGCTTATGATGAAAAACGGTACTCCCGCTTCTCCGGCTATGGCCTTTGCCAGAAGTGTTTTTCCCGTTCCCGGGGGACCGACCAGAAGAACTCCTTTAGGTATTCTTCCTCCAAGCCGCGTGAATTTCTCCGGACTTTTTAGGAACTCCACTATTTCGCTTACTTCCTCTTTTGCCTCCTCAACTCCGGCCACGTCCTTGAAGGTGATCTTGTTCTGTTCATCGGAGAGCATCCTCGCGCGGTTTTTTCCGAAGCTCATCGCCTTCGTGCCCCCGGCCTGTACCTGTCTCATGAAAAAGACCATTAGGGCAACCAGTATGAAAAGAGGGCCCCAGTTTATCAGTATCTGTGTAAGCGAACTTTGTTTGCGACGGGAAAAACTGAACTCCACGCCGCTTTGCTCAAGCTTTGCGATAAGGAGTTCTCCCGCGGGGCCGGTGGTTGTGAATCCCCGGTCTTCGGGGTCGGCGTTTTTAAGCTCTCCCCTTATCATGTTTTCGCCGAACTCTATCTTGGCTATCCTGTCATTGTCCAGGTGTTCCAGGAATTTGCTGTAGGATATCTCCGAGTAGACGTTTGCCGAGGTGTTCATGAACTGGTACACGGCGAACACTCCGACGAACATGGCCACCCAGAGCACAAGGTTTTTAAAAATATTTGCTGACATGCGTCGTTATTCCTCTGTCTTTACGCAACTTTCACGCGGATAAACATATCCAAAGAGTAAAATAACATAGTTAAATTTTCATTTCAAACGGGTTTTTTAATCGTAAAGGTCGGTACCCAGGTACATTTCTCCGCTGTCGCAGAAAGTTACAAGCACCTGGCCGCCGTCTCGAAGTTCTTCTGAGATCCCAAGGGCAGCGCTGAGGCAGGCTCCCGAAGATATTCCGACCAGTATGCCTTCCTCGGAAGCGAGAGTCTTGGTGCATTCACGGGCATCTTCCGTGGAGACCGCGTAGATCCTGTCAATCACGCCGGTATCGAGTTTCTCGGGAACAAAACCGGGCGATATTCCGCAGATGCCGTGAGGACCTTCCTTTCCCTCGGAAAGAGTAGGGCATTCGGTGGGTTCGACCACCACTACCTTGAGGTCGGGATAGATTTTTTTGAGTTCGGAGCCCACTCCCATTACCGTTCCCCCGCTTCCGACTCCGCACACAAAGGCATCGAGATGTCCCGGTATCTGGTTTTTTATTTCTTTTGCGGTCTCCTCGCGGTGAATCTCTATGTCCGCGGTGTTTTTGAACTGGTCAAGAAAATAGGAATCCGGGTTTTCGCGTTCTATCTCACGAGCCTTTTCTCTCGATCCTCGAAGCCCTAAGCTTGGATCGGTAAGAACCGCCTGCCCCTTAAATGCTTTTATTACCTGGATTTTCTCTTTTGCCGTATTCTCGGGCATAACAACGGTGAAGTCGTAGCCGCCTGCCCGGCAGCAGAGGGCTATTCCTATCGCGGTGTTCCCGCTTGACGCTTCGATCACGGTTGTTTTACCGGGTTCTATCAGGTTTTCATGCTCCGCTTGTCTTAGCATGGCGATACATGCCCTGTCCTTTATGCTGCCAGCGGGGTTTAAGTTCTCAAGCTTTGCCCATATCTTTGAGCGTCCGTCTTTCGGTACGCTTCTGAGCTTTATTACCGGAGTGTTGCCGATGCAGTCAATCAGGTTTGCCATTTCGTGTTTTTCGTGCGGATTTTCCGTGCCCGGTCAATACACAGAATTATAGTCAAATCTGGTGTACAAGAGCAAAATCAAGCGGCGACCTGATTGTCTGATTTCACCTCTGTTGTTTTGTCCGTTGTCTC
>JAPOYE010000066.1 GCA_026706695.1 Candidatus Dadabacteria bacterium
CTTCTCAGCACCTTCGCTATGGCGTCGGGGACGGACATTATGACCCTTCCCCCTGAAAAAACTGGCGAGGAACCTCCAATGGCCTCCAGCTGTTCCACGACATCTCTGACATCAACCCCAGACCTCAGAGACAGAGATATCAGCCTTCCAGTTGCCTCGGCATCCGCCATCGTGGTAAATCCAGATTTTCCAATCTGGACGAAAACTTCAAACGGCTTGCCTTCGTAACTGTTGACAGTCACGTAGAGATTCCCGTACCCAGTTTTTATCGCCTCGGTAAAACCTTCCAAGACTCTTGGTCTCGTGACGGGTTTTACCGCTTCTTTTTGAGAGGGATGAGGGGATGGTGTGAGGTTGGAGTGGGTGGTTGACATCCCTTCATCCCGGGGTGGAGAGTTTGTTTTATCTTTTGCTTGTTCTTCCGTTATCAGCACCCCTTCTCTGGAGCCTTCCCTGTAAACGGTTACCCCCTTGCAGCCGAGCTTCCAGGAGAGGAAGTATATCTTCTCGACCTCTTCGAGGCTTATGTCCTTGGGGAGGTTAACGGTGCTTGATATGCATGAATCTATGTGCTTTTGAATAGCGGCCTGCATGCGGACCCGCTGTTCCGGCTTTATCTCATGTGAGGTGACGAACGTGTCCGGAAGATCCGCCTCATCGTCCAGCCCGAATTTCTCCATGTACTCAGACACCAGAGGGTGGTAGACCTTGAATTCTTCTTCCGACAGGGATTCTGAGCGCCGAAGATAGGACAGGGCGAACATGGGCTCGACACCGCTTGTTGTTCCAGCGAGAACCGAACCGCTTCCGACGGGTGGAACCGTGAGTATGCATGCGTTTCTGAGGCCCTGCTTCTTTATCTTGCTCATCACGTTATCGCGCATGCTTTTTACAAATGGATTAGCTATATGAGTTTTCAGATCAAACACGGGGAAAGTTCCCTTCTCCTTGGCAAGGTCTGAACTGGCCTCGTAAACTATGTTCTTTACATGTTCAAAAAGCTCGTCGGTGAATTTTATGCCTTCAGCCGTGTCATATTTTATGTTGAGCTTAGCAAGCATGTCTCCCAAGCCCGTGAACCCGACCCCTATTCTCCTCGACCTCAAAGACGCTTTTGTCTGGAAGCTTAGGGGATGCTTTTCAATGTTGTAATCCAGTATGTCGTCAAGGAACCTGACGCTGTATTGAAAAGCCTTTTCAAGCTCTTCCCATTCTATCGCGGCGGTTTCTTCGAAAGCGTTTTTGACGAACATGGAGAGATTCACGTTCCCAAGGCAGCAGTTCCCGTAGTCCTCAAGCGCCTGCTCGCTGCAGGGGTTCACACCATTTACTTCCATGTTGGCGTATTCGGTCGGGGAGTATCTTTTAACTGTGTCCCAGAATATAAGTCCGGGCTCGGCCGAGGACCATGCTGACTGAACGAGCTTGTCCCATATCTTGCGGGCCCGCACGGTTCTTTTTATTTCGGTTTTCTCGTTTGAGAAGCTGAGTTCGTAGTCAGTGTCTTTTTCCACGGCTTCCATGAACTTGTCATCAACCTTCACCGAGATATTGGCAAACTGTACCTTTGATCTTGCCTCATCGTTTTTTATGTCGAGGAAGTCCATTATGTCGGGGTGATCGACTTTCATGGTTATCATGAGGGCCCCTCTTCTTCCCGCCTGTCCTATGGTTCCGGTAGTTGTGGAGAGAAGATCCATGAACGATACCGCTCCCGTTGAGTATATGGCCGAATTGTTCACCGGCGAGCCTTTCGGTCTCAGGATAGATATATCGGTTCCGACTCCTCCGCCGAAAGAGTAAGTCCTGGCGGCCTCCTTGCACCACTCGAATATTCCCTCTATGGAATCTTCCTTTATCGGCATGTAGTAGCAGTTAAGGAGCGTGGCCCTTCTGTTCTGGCCGGCGCCGAACAGTATTCTCCCGCCGGGTATGAACTTGAAATCGGAGAGGAGCCAGTAGAAGTTTTCCTCCCACTGCTTTCTCAGTTCCTTTTTTTCCTCGGGGGACGCTATTTCCCTGGCCACCCTTCGCCACATCTGCTCCGGAGTTTTCTCTGTTATTTCTCCTTTTTCGTTGCGAAGAGCGTATTTCTCGTAGAAAACGCGCGCCCTGAGTGTGTCTCCGCCGAAGGCGTCGATGGTTTTCGCGGGAATTTCTATGGTGTCGCTTGGAGCTTTGACATGCTCCGGAGAGGGTTCCTGGATCTGGGTTTCTTGTTCATCGTCGACTGTAGTTTTAAGATCGGATGTTCCATTCGCAACGATTTCAGGGTGGTTTTTATCTCCAGGCACGCTTTCCTCCTTTTCTGTTCCTTATAAACACTTCCTTCCGGTCTATGCACAAGATGTATTGCCTATCTTGTGCGTGGATTTTATTTAAACACAATATATTGATACTTGTCAAGGAACTATTTTGTTTTCGTTAAGATAAAATTAAAAGGGTTTTTGCAAAGAGAGATCATCGGACCCTGAAATTCAAGTGAGATCAGGTGCTTGCCTCTTCACCCTGAAAGTTTTTCGGCAGCTATGAAACGATAAAATTTTTCTTCACAAGTGCGGAGGGGAAGATTCAGGGTCGGATAGTACGGCTCTTGTGAGAGCCCTGTTTCCCTGTGTTATACTCTCAGGATATGAGAAAGGAAGAAGTTTTTGCCGCGGGGGGAACCGAATCAGTCTCCGAGGTGCTGGATTTCTGGTTCGGCGAGTTGCGCGAGGGAGAGTTGCCGGATAAAGAGAAGCAGATGACCTGGTGGGCGAAATCGGAGGAGTTCGACGATCTCGTAAGGCGGAGGTTCGAGAAATATGTCCTGTTTGCCGAAAAAGGGGAACTTTCCCGCTGGTTCGAAACCCCCTTGGGTACATTGGCGTTTATAGTCGTCGTTGATCAGTTTCCAAGGAACATCTACCGCGACACACCGGGAGCGTTTTCAACGGACTCGCTGGCTCTTCGCGCCTGTCTTCGGGGTATTGAGAAGGGATTTGACAGGGACCTTCACCCGGCGCACAGGACGTTTTTCTACCTGCCGCTTATGCACTCGGAGGACCTTGAGATCCAGAAGATGAGTGTTCTTAAGTACTCCGCTCTTGAAAACGAGTATGCCTCGCACCCCCAAATCAAGGAAACCCTTGCCTGTTCAACGGATTTTGCGGGACGGCACTTTGACATAATAAAGAAATTCGGAAGATATCCCCACAGAAACGCGGCTTTGGGAAGAGAATCCACCCCGGAAGAAACCGAGTTTCTAAAAGAGCCTGGAAGCTCTTTCTGAATTCTTTCCACTGACTTTTTTTGTTGTTTAAGGTTATTCAAGCGGGTATTTATATGATGGCCGCAGCGTAGGGCGGGCGTATTTTGTATCAGGGAGAACGTTTGATTGAATATCGAGGAAATATTTAGCCGGACTTACTTGGGCAATCCCGCCGAATCGTGGTTCTGGGCTCTGGGGGCGGCGATTGTTTTAGCCTTAGTTTTTAACTTTATTCTGAAAAGGTTCGTAAGGGGGTTTGCCAATCTTGCCGAGAAGACCGAGACAGATCTCGACGATCTGGTTTCAGCACTCTTAGGAAAAACCAGCATAGTGCTGATCATAATTTTTTCGGTCTACGTGGCTACCTTCTTCCTTGACCTCACCCAGCAGGTAAGGGAATTCCGGAAAAGCGTAATAATTATCTGCCTTCTCGTTCAGGTCGGTTTATGGGGAAGCGGTTTCATTGATTATTACGTTTCGAAGAAACTCGCGAATATCGACGTCGGCGTCGGCGCCACCGTAACACACCTGAGAAGTCTCGGGTTTTTCGCAAAAGTAGTCCTCTGGATAATTCTCGTAATTCTAACGATCGACAACCTAGGTTTTGATCCGACTACGATAATCGCCGGGCTCGGCGTGGGCGGTATAGCAGTGGCGCTTGCTCTCCAGAATGTTCTCGGCGATGTGATAGCCTCGCTTTCCATTATTTTCGACAAGCCTTTTGAAGTCGGGGATTTCATAGTGGTAGACGATATAATGGGGGATGTCGAGCACATAGGGCTTAAGACCACGCGCCTCAGGAGCCTTTCCGGCGAGCAACTTGTTTTATCGAATAACGACCTGCTTCAAAGCCGCATAAAAAACTACAAGAGGATGGACTCCCGCAGGATTGATTTTTCTTTAGGCGTGATTTACGAAACGTCCTACGATAATCTTGAGAAAATCCCCGGGCTGATAAAAGATATAATAGAGTCGGAACAGAAAACTAGGTTCGTCAGAGCGCATTTCAGCAGTTACGGTGATTTTTCCCTTAACTACGACATAGTCTACTTTGTTCTTAGTCCTTTGTTTGATGATTATATGGATATACAGCAGAGGATTAATCTGAAGATATTCAAAAAGTTCTCCGATGAGGGAATAGAGTTTGCCTATCCCACACGCAAGATCTTTCTTGATTCGGTAGAAGCTGCGTCGACCGGCGCAGGGGCGGGAGACTGAATTGGCCAAAAAAGCGTGGGGAGGCCGCTTTGCTTCCCAGACACACAATATCGCCGAGAAGTTCTCAGAATCGGTAAGTTTCGACAGGCGTCTTTACAAAGAAGACATAAGGGGAAGTATCGCCCATGTGAAGATGCTTCGCGAGACCGGGATTATTTCTCGTAAAGACGCATCCCGAATAACCGAGGGTCTTCAGGAAATCGAAAAGGAAATAGACCGCGGGGAGTTTGCCTTCAGCGAGAGCTACGAGGATATCCATCTCAACATAGAAAAAAGGCTTATCGAGAAAACGGGGTCTTCGGGTGCCATGGTACACACTGCTAGGAGCAGGAACGACCAAGTTCTAACCGACACGAGGCTTTACCTGAGGGGGGAGACAGAAGAGATAATTTCACTTGTGTGCGCCTTGGCGGAGCAGTTCGTTGAACTTTCCGCAAAGAACTTGGGGGTGGTCATTCCTCTCTACACCCACATGCAGCGTGCGCAGCCGGTACTTCTGTCCCACCATCTTCTGGCTTACTACGAAATGCTAAAGCGCGACCGCGAGAGGTTTATTAACTGCCTTGCAAGGGTGAATGTGAGCCCGCTTGGAAGCTGTGCCGGGGCGGGAACCTCGTTTCCGGTAGACAGAGAGATGACCGCTGAGGATCTGGGGTTTAAATCGGTTTCCAGAAACAGCATTGACGCTGTAAGCGACCGTGATTTTTGCGCGGAGTTCGTATTCTGCTGCTCGATTCTGATGATGCACCTGAGCAGGCTTTCTGAGGAACTTGTTTTGTGGAGTGCAAAGGAGTTTGACTTCGTTGACCTCGGGGACGGGTTCACCACGGGTTCTAGCGTAATGCCCCAGAAAAAGAATCCCGACATGTCGGAACTCACCCGGGGAAAAACCGCCAGGGTCTACGGAAACCTGAGTGCACTTCTGACTTTGATGAAAGGACTTCCGCTTTCCTACAACAGGGACATGCAGGAGGACAAGGAGCCTCTTTTCGATACGGTCGACACGGTAAAGCTTTGCCTTCGGGTTAATGTCGAGATGCTGAAGACGCTTGAATTCAAGGAAGAGAACATGAAGAAGGCCCTTCAGGGAGGCTTTGTTACCGCGACCGACGTGGCGGACTATCTGGCCCGCAAGGGTGTCCCGTTCCGTTCGGCCCACGAAACCGTGGGGAAGATAGTTTCTTACGCCGAGCGGGGGGGGAAGGAACTTTCAGATCTTAAGCTTTCCGAATTCCGCAGATTTTCCAAAAAAATCGACGAGGACATTTTTCAGGTGATAACGTTCTCGGGTTCCGTTGAGAGCAGGAATTCTCTAGGCGGCACTTCAACCTCGAACGTGAGGAAAGAAATAGCAAGTGCCAGAAGGTTCCTCAAAAGATGCATGTAGCCGTTTTTCCGGAAGAGCCGACAATGGTTTTCATTCTGTTTGCGGTGCGCCATGGGTTTTAAGCTTGGGGGACTTTACGTGATTACCGACGAGGGGCTGATTCCGCGCGGTTCTTTCTGCGAAACAGTTGAGAAATCGTTAGTGGGGGGAGCTGACATCGTTCAGTTAAGGGACAAAACTTCTCCGCGCTCGGAAGTCGTCGCCTTGGGCAGGGAACTTCTCGGTATTACGAAGAGATACGGCGTGCCGCTTATAATAAACGACTCCCCGGAACTCATGATGGAAATAAAGGCCGACGGAGTCCATCTGGGCGAGGACGACCCGAACATAATACCCACGAGAAAGAAACTGGGTAACGGCGCCATCATAGGCGTTTCCTGTTACGGTTCTCTTCCAAGAGGTATACACGCCGAGAGAATGGGTGCCGATTACGTTGTTTTCGGAACTCCCTGGGCCACTCCGACAAAACCCGGCAGAATCCCCACCCCTTTTGAAACTCTGGTCGAGGCGAAAACCGCTATCACGGGGATTCCGATATTTGCCATAGGGGGAATATTTCCCCATAATGCGGCACAGGTGCTCGCTACAGGGGTGGACGGCGTAGCCGTCATAACGAGCGTTTTTGGATCAGATGATCCGGAAGGCGCTTCGAGGGATCTTCGCTCCGTTCTTGGGGATCACCCGGCTGTGTGACCATGCGGGGAAACCCTATTCGGGCTTTGAGCATATGACGAGATGATTTGAGGCTCTTCCCTCGTCAACCAGCCCCAGATACGTATCGAAATACTCAATGTGGTAGCGGGTGTTTTCCTCGCCCTGCTCTTCGGCAATCACGGCGGAATGCTTTTTGTAAGCATCTCCCCAGTTTTTAACCTGAACCCGGAAATCCGCCACGTACTCGGTTATTTCCTCGATACGAAATCCGGCCGATTCAAGCTTTTTCCTGTAGCTTTCAAGGGAATCGTAATATTGGGGAATTAGGTAGCCTCTCGCCATTTTTTGCTTTGTTTCCTCGTCGTCTGATATCTCGAAGGTGCCGCTTAGAAACGCCCACGTTCCGGAAGGCTTAAGTACCCTGAGAACTTCCCTGAAAAGTCCCGTCTTGTCGGAAAACACGTTCATCACGTTAAGACTTATTGCCAGGTCAAACGTGTTTTCTGTAAACGGCATTTCCATCGCGTCGCCCAGATGAAATGCCGTTTGTTCCTCAAGTCCAGAGTTTTTCGCGAGTTTTCCCGATATGTCGACCCCCACCTCGTTAATCTCTATTCCAGATACCCTGCATCCGGTCCTGTCGGCTATGTATACCGCGGGACCTCCCGCCCCGCTTCCCACGTCGAGAACATGCGTTGTTTTCTCTATGCCGAGCCTGGGGATCAGCTGATCGAGATAGCGGGGAGTAATGAACGACTGCTGTCCTATGTCATCCTCTATTCCCCAGATGGATTCTCTTATGAGCCTGTTTGCGGGGCTGTCGAGCTGGTGAAGCTCGGAATAATCCACCCCTATGCGTTTTTCGTTCATATGACTTGCGTTTCCTCCGTCTTGATTTTCGGGATGCAATTGAATTTACACTTTAACCGTCTAAAAACAATTTTCCGCATTCTCTGAAAGAAAAAACCGCCTGAGAAGAGGATAAAAAAAGGGGGACATATCAGGAGTTTTTTCTCTTGACATGTCCCCGGGAATATTAATCGCACGCGGCGAAACCGTGCCAACCCGACCTTCTGAGACGGTTAGAAGATCGCGACGTCAAAGTCGTAGCGGAAACCGAGACTTATTGTGTTCTCGGTATCTCCCTCTTCTGGCTCCACCAGCACCCATTCTACAAATATGTCGGTGCTTGGATGCACTTCCTTGATCAGCGTGACGTTACAGCCGAGCTTTTCCGTGGAACCATCATCCTTATCGTAAGCGTAGAATCCCGCAAGCGCCGTCATCCCGCCGCCGAAGGAAAGGGCCCCCGCCACGTCGAGAGTATAGGGGTTCGTTTCGGAACCGTCGTCGTGGTTGTCCTGTATGTACTGGTAAGTAACGGCAAGGTAAAGATTTTCTGTCGCGTTAAGGCTTGCACCGACGCCGAAGAAATCTTTCTCAAGATCGTTACCTTTGTTTTGGCGCAGATAGGACGCGCCTACGTAGAGAGGTCCTCCGCGATAGCTGAGACCTACGGAAGCAGCGTCAACGTCATCTGGAGCGCTACTCGTGTCGGCATTGGTGCGGAAAAAGTTGTGACCTGCATTGTTTTCAGGTGAACCGTTTACCTGCATGCCCGCGTCTACGCTGAGGTTCCCGACGCTGTGGGCGTACCTTACGAGGTTGTTACTGCGGAAAGGCCCCTCGTTGTCATATCCGAAGGGGCTTGCCCTGTGATAGAAAATGTCCGTTACTTCGGCAATTACGTTAAAGTACGGATCCCACTGCTTACCTATGCCTACAAAACCGAAATCCGAGCTTTTAAGACCCACGTAGGCCTGACGTGCGTCGCCGAAGTCTCCGTTGGCTTCAATGTCGACGTCCCACTCTCCGTGGAGAACCGCGGTAAGTGTATCGCTTATCCTGGTATTGGCCTTGATGCCTACCCTGGAAAGCGCGTCGGTGATGTCAGTTGACCCTCCGTCAGCGTCTTTGTAAGTAATTCTGGGCCAGAACCTACCGTAGATTGAAACATCGGTATCCTTAACCAGCGCTTCCCCAGGCATTGCTTCTTCGGCCATCGGTTCCTCGGCCATTGCTTCTTCAGCAATCGGTTCCTCGGCCTCTCCCCCGCCTGCAAATGCTGAAAGCGGTACTGCCAACATGCCGGATGCCAGCAGACAAATCATTAAAACCCTTTTGATAAAGTAATTCATTTTCTCCTCCTTTTCTCATAAGGTGCAATATATTCAGTCAGTTAAAAATCTATCATGTCCAACTTTTCAAGGCGGAACAAACGCAGACGGCTTTGAAAACCATCTAGGGGTAACAGCAGCAAGTTTGTTTAGGCTTGGTACTGCAATCGACTCATTAGGTTCACCCTATACATCGATTTTCATTCTATCATAAATCGCGGATGTTTTTAAAAGGATTTTTCGAAGCAAGCGGTCAGAACCAGAATATCGGGGGTTTAAACATTATGATTTGACCTTCATGTTTTCAGGTGCCCTTATGTTGAAGACTCTGAAACTTTTCTGGTTAAGGAAGTCGAATCATGACGTCTAACAATCAGTTCAAGTAAAATCCAGAGCCGGACTTCGAAAAACTTCTGCATTTATATTCCGCGGGAAATATGGGCTAATCATCGAACTTAAGAAGGGTTCCTTTCCTTTTTAGCTGGGTTTTTTCCGAAAGAGCATGAGAGATGATGGGAAGAGCTATGGTGGCGTCGCAGTAACACTGAACCAGGCTGCCTTCGGGGTTTTCCTTTCCCCAGGAAACCGCTTCTTCAAACGTGCACCCCGAAAGTCCTCCCCACTGGGGAGAATCGGTCGTGATCTGGATCGCGTATTTATGAGGATAGTAGGTTTCCCGCTCCCCGGTCCCTTTGCGGTTAAATCCAGCCTTTCTTCCTGGGACCTTTCTGTCTTCGTAAAGAAGGTCGCCCGTGACGGCAAAGAGCTGAATAAAGTCTTTCGGAACCCCGCCGCCTATGTAAACCACTCCCGTGTCAACCACGCTCTCGCCCATTCCCATGAATTCCACGTAGTCCTGCATGGCGTCGATCGTGAGATGATGTCCCTTGCTTTCGGCTATAAGCGCCGCGTCTCCGTAAGGGCTGTCCGCTATGGCGGGGCAGAAGACCGGAACTTCATTTCTTGCGGCCGTGGCTACGATGCAGTTTATGTTTTTCTTGTCGAGCCACTGTCCGCATCTTTTTAGGAATTCTCTTGAGGAATAGCTTCGGGATTTATCGAGAGTCATTATGAATTCAGCCAGAAGCTCGGTCATCTCGAGGTAGTCGGGCTCGGTTCCGTAAACGTCATAGTAGCGGTTTATTCCCTCGGAGAAAAGCTTTGTGTCGTCTTCGTTCGGGGTTCCCTGCCAGTACGAAAAACCCATCGCTTCCACTATGTCCTCGGAGATGTTCGCGCCCGTGGGTATCAGAACGTCTATGTACCTGTTTTCGATCAGCCAGTTTATTATTTTCCACTGTCCGGTTGTTGAAAGGGAGCCCGCGTATCCGAAAAAGATGGTGAGATTCTCTGCTTTCACCATCTTGCAGAGAACATCCGCTACCCTGCCCAGACTTTTACCCTGAAATCCCGTCTGCGCCATCTCCTCGAGCAGCCTTGAGATCGGCTTCTCGGGAGAAACCTCTATCGCTTTTACTTTTTTCCCCAGGTAGCCTGATTCTTCCTTCACGTTCTTCTTCTCCTTGCTAGACTCTTATGTCCACAAGTCTTTTCGGTACGTAGACGAAGTTTTTTATCTCCCGCCCCGCTATGTACTCCTTCACCCGGCTGTCGGAAAGAGCGATTTCCCTGGCGGTTTCCTCGTCTGCGTCCGCACTTAAGGAGATCTGGTTTCTCACCCTGGAGTTAACCCTTACGGGTATGGTTATCTCTGCGCTCTCAAAAGCGCTCTCGTCCCACTTTATCCACTCCTTGTCAACTAGGCTTCCGCTTTCTCCCGAAAGTTCCCAGAGTTCCTCCGCGAAATGGGGAGCCATAGGGTAGACAAGCCTCGTTATCGCGAGTAGCGACGCGCGGGCGTGTTCTCTTTCCACGTTTTTTTCTTTCCAGAGTGTGCTGAGTTCATTGAAAAGCTCCATTACGGCCGAAATTGCTGTGTTGAACTTGAAACTCTCTATGTCTTCCGTGACTTTTTTTATCGTCTGGTTGGTCGTGGCGGCGAGAGCAGCCGGCTTTCCCTCTGCCGGCAGTTCCCGTAACTGCTCTTCATTTTCCCGTTTGGCGAAAAACCCGGTCGCGAAACGCCAAACCCTGCCAAGGAACCTGAACATTCCGTTTACTCCCTGTTCGCTCCACTCAAGATCTTTTTCCACGGGGGCGGCGAAGAGCATGAACATCCTTACTGTGTCAGCCCCGTAGCGAACTATCATGTCGTCGGGGTCCACGGTGTTCCCGAGAGACTTTGACATTTTCGCCCCGTCTTTTACCACCATCCCCTGGGTGAGAAGATTTTCAAAGGGTTCGTCGAGCTGGAAAACGCCGATGTCCCTGAGCACCTTCGTGAAGAACCTCGAGTAAAGCAGGTGAAGTATGGCGTGCTCTATTCCGCCTATGTACTGATCCACGGGAAGCCAGTAAGAGGTTTTTTCGGGCTCGAACATGCCGCTTTTAAAATCGGGAGAGGCGTATCTCAGAAAATACCATGAAGATTCGACAAACGTATCCATTGTGTCGGTCTCCCGCTTCGCAGGTTCTCCGCAGGCGGGGCAGCTTGTCGCGATGAAGCTTTCAATCTTGGAGAGAGCGGGGATTCGCTCTCCGTCAATATCTATCTCAAGCGGGAGTTCCACCGGAAGATCGGAATCCGGAACCGGGACCTCTCCGCACTGCTCGCAGTAAACTATGGGTATCGGTGCCCCCCAGTAGCGCTGCCTTGAGATTCCCCAGTCCCGAAGCCGGTAGTTGATCTTGGTTCCGCCCGCGGCGTTTTTCTGGAGAAACTCTGCTATTTCCCCGAAGGCTTCCTGGGAGGTGAGACCCGAGAGCCACCCGGAATCCCCGAGAATTCCCTTTTCCGTAAATGCTTCTTTTTCGATGTCAAAGATGCTTCCGTCGTCAGGGAAAATCACCTGTTTTATCTGAAGGCCGTATTTTTTCGCGAACTCCCAGTCCCTCTGGTCGTGCGCGGGAACGCTCATTACCGCACCCGTTCCGTAGCTCATGAGGACGAAGTTCGCAGTCCATACAGGTATTTTCTCCCCGCTTATGGGGTGGATGGCCTCTATTCCCAGAGGGACGCCGGTTTTTTCCATGTTTTCAATCTCAGCTTCGGAGACAGGCGCCTTGCGACACCGGGCGAGAAAATCCGCTACCTCGGGGTTTTCCTTGGCCGTTTCGCCTACAAGCGGATGCTCGGGGGCCAGGGCCATGTAGGTCACCCCCATGATAGTGTCCGGGCGCGTGGTGAATATCTTCAAGACGCTCTTTTCCCCGTCCACGCGGAATTCGGCCTCGACTCCCTCGGATTTCCCTATCCAGTTCCTCTGCATGGTTTTAACCGCGTCGGGCCACCCCTTCATCTTTTCAAGTTCGTCCAGCAGCTCTTCTGAGTAATCGCTTACCCTCAGGAACCACTGCGGTATTTCCTTTTTTTCGACAACCGCCCCTGAGCGCCATCCCTTCCCGTCAATCACCTGCTCATTTGCGAGCACTGTCTGGTCAACCGGATCCCAGTTGACAACGGAAGTCTTTCTGTATGCTAGCCCCTCGCGGTGAAGTCTGGTGAAAAGCCACTGCTCCCAGCGATAGTATTCAACGTCGCACGTTGCGATCTCCCGATTCCAGTCGTAGCTGAACCCGAGGCGCATGAGCTGCTGTTTCATCTGTGCTATGTTGGCCCGTGTCCAGGTCGAGGGATGTATGGCGTTTTGTATCGCCGCATTTTCGGCGGGCAGTCCGAAAGCGTCCCAACCGATGGGGTGGAGAACGTTAAAGCCCCTAGCCCTTTTGAATCTCGAGACAACGTCTCCGATCGTGTAGTTCCTCACGTGCCCCATGTGGATTCTCCCTGACGGGTATGGAAACATTTCAAGAACGTAGTATTTTTCCCCGGAGGTTTCCTCGGAGACTTTGTAGGTGCCTTTTTCCGCCCAGAAATCCTGCCACTTTTTCTCGATTTCCTGCGGTCTGTATTCTCTTTCCATTCCGAAGGGAAAGCGTTTGACGGGTTTAGGTGTTGGATTTTTGCAAACGCGGTCTTATTCTAATTAAAACCCGCCTTGCTTTCAAACCCCTTCGCTACCTACTACTGTTTGTGTTAAACTTCCTTTCCGGCGAGCAATGAGTTCCAGTGAATTTTATGAGACGGCGCGGGCGCTTGAGAACTATCTTCGGTTCTGCAAGGAGATCGGGATAGAGGAATTGCCTGCTGGGTTTGCCGCGGGAGGAACCGAAATAGCGGATACGGAGAGAGACGGAACCGTTCTTTTAAGTGATCGCAGGAAATCGAGGGATTCATCTGCGGTCAAGACGCTTTCCGAGATAAGAGAGGAACTAGGGGACTGCACGAGGTGCCGTCTCTGCGAGACTCGAAAGAGCATAGTGTTCGGCGAGGGGAATCCCAAGGCAAGGCTAGTGTTTGTCGGAGAGGGTCCAGGAAGAGATGAGGACATTCAGGGGAGGCCCTTTGTCGGAAGGGCGGGACAGCTACTTACGAAGATAATCCAGGCTATGAAGCTTGAGAGAAAGGACGTGTACATATGCAACGTGGTGAAATGTCGGCCTCCTGGAAACAGGAATCCCGAGCCCGATGAGGTGGCAAGCTGCGAACCGTTTCTCGCGAAACAGATAGAGAGCATAAATCCCGAGATAATAGTCTGTCTCGGAAGCGTCGCTACCGGATTGATGCTCAAGCTTAAGAACTTCAAGATGGGGCAACTGAGAGGGACTTTTCATCAGTACGGAAACTCAAAGCTTATGATTACGTACCACCCCGCCGCGCTTCTTCGAAACCCGTCTTTTAAGAAGCCCGTGTGGGAGGACATGAAGCTTGTCATGAAGGAACTCGGAATACCTCTAAGCGGGTGATTAGCTCAGTGGATCAGAGCACAGGCCTCCGGAGCCTGGGGTCGGGGGTTCGAATCCCCCATCGCCCGCCATTGCAGACTCGTTTGGCGTTTTGATGTTTTTACGGAACTATCTTGGAGAATATCCCCACCTCTATGTGATCAATACACAGTGTTGCCCTGTGAATTTCAGCCTTTGTCCAGCGGCCGCGTGTTCCTCATCTATCCGGTTTAAACCACAATACTTTTACGGTCTCATCTGCATTTTTTGTCTGGGACTACAGGTATCCGATCGGGACAATGTCAACCTCGCGGCTGAAGGGAAGCAGTTCCTTATAAAAACACAGAACGCAGCCGTGTCCCACTGGGGTCTTGATGTTCCGCAGGAAATCAAAACCCCGGAACCCTGAACTGCGCATGGAGGAAGCTTTTTTGATTTCAATCGGGTGAATACGGCCGTCTTGTTCGATCAGAATATCCACTTCGCGCCTTTCCTTGTCGGCGTAATAATAAACGGGGGCGCGGGAGCCGTTATGGATGTGTGACTTGATGATTTCGGATACCGCGTAAGTCTCAAGCATGGCTCCCGCCATCGCTCCCTTTTCAAGAACTTCGGGGTTTGTCCACTTGGTGAGAAAGCAGCAGAGCCCGGTGTCCATGAAGTAGAACTTGGGGGTTTTAAGAAGGCGCTTAGTGGTGTTTTTGAAATACGGCTGCACTATGGTGACAAGCCCGGTAGCTCTCAGAACATTGAACCATGATTTGACCGTGGGTTCGCTTAGACCGCTCTGTTTTGAAACTTCACGGTAGTTAAGCATCTGTCCCGTTCTCGCGGCGGCTATCTGTATGAAGTTGTGAAAGGACATGAGGTCGTTGATTCTGAGGTAGTCACGCACGTCGCGCTCGATGTAAGTCAAAACATACGACTGGTAGAAGCGGTGCCAGTTCTCGCCCCGGTCAGAGACAACTTGCGGGTAGGAGCCCCGCCAGATTTTCTCGAATACCTGCTCCACGCCGAGCGGTTCCGCAATTTTTTCCCGTTCCCGGAGAATTTCGACCGTGGGAATAAAAGGGGGAGTTTCGGGGCGTCCCTGTTCTTCCGCGAGAGAGATTCCCTGGAGATCGAGTATTGCTACCCTGCCGGCGAGAGATTCAGAGACATTCTTCATCATGGAGAACTGTTGGGATCCCGTAAGCCAGAACAGGCCGTTTTTGCCGGCTTCGTCAACGACGATCTTGATATAGGGAAAAAGCTCAGGGACGTACTGAACTTCATCGATCAGAACGGGAAGTTTTAGCCTGTCAACAAATCCGCCCGGGTCCCGTTTCGCCGAAAAACGCGTATCGGGTTCGTCAAGGGACACGTATGAACGCCCCCGTTCGGCCAGTTTGCGAAGCAGGGTGGTTTTTCCGACCTGCCTGGGGCCGGTCAGAAGAACTACCTTGAAAGCACTGCTTGCCTGCTTTACGGTGTGTCTTAGGGTGCGGTCGATGAACATGAGGTTTCCGACTAATATAAAATCGAGTTCTATATTAGTCGGAACCGTCCCGTATGTCAAATCAATTTGTCTCGAAAGGAAAAAACGCTATTTCCTGAGCACGGTGTACATGGTTTTCTCATCGGACCATTTGATCTTGTCAGGGTCTTCATAGGATTTGCGGATATTTTTCCTGAATTCCGCAAGGGATCTTTCAAACTCCTGGCTCTCATAGAGATAGAAAGTCGAGTAGTGCTTGCTCTGCGCCCTCTCAACCAGTTCCTGCAGGGAATTCTCCCTGGCGAGAATAAATGTTTTCGTCTCAATAAGCTCAAGCCCCTCTGTGCTTTTGATCTCAGCCTCAAGCCTTTCGGTATTGTAAAAGTCCGATTCCTTCTGGTTAAACGACGGGAAGTGTTTTCCCCATATGCTTTTCATGCTCTGGGTCCTGGTTCTTGTGTAAATAAAAAGAAACGATCCCTCTTGGAGCACCCTTGCACTTTCTCTCAGGAATTTCGGGGTATTGAAAAAATGTATGGCGTTGAAGCAGAATACGGCGTCAAGGGCACTGTCCCCGATCGGAAGTTCCTGTGCCATGGCGATTTTGGTCACGTAGTTTCGGATGCCGTGATCCTCAAGGTACTGTTCGAGGCTCTCAAGCATGAACTCGTTTGTGTCATAGCAGTAAAGAAACAGATCCTCCTTGCCCAGGTGCTCGAAGAAAAGTCTTGCGTACCGTCCTGCTCCGGCCCCCACGTCGGCAGCCTTTATTTTTCCCTTGTCCCCAATTATTCCCTTTATGTAGAGCACGGGTTCTGAGTCTGTGACTCTCAGGGACCTGTAGATGGCTGCTACCCGCGCATAATGACTCTGTGTCTTCTTTATGAACTGTTGGCTTTTCATTCGTTCCTCTCCGGTGTGAGTATGAAGTTGCGATTGCTGTTTGGTCGATTAAGGCTTCAGCTCCGGGACTGGGAGCCCAGGATATTTTTCTGAAAACTCTCCGCGACTTCCCGAAACAGGTAGGCGACCGTGTCGGGAAGGTCGTCAATCCCGCACCATTTTCTTTTTCTGTCCCTTTCGTAATCCCCCGTATCCTCGATGGCCCTGGCGCGGAAAAAAGTGTAGAGAACGTGTCTTTTTCCTCCTTCAATGACCATTATGTCGAGAGGCTGCTCTATTTCCACCCTGTATCCGCTTTCCTCTAGACATTCCCTCTCTGCCGCCTCAGCGGGAGTCTCGCCGTAATCGACTCCCCCGGCGGGGAAGACCCATGAATCATCGAGCTTTCTTGAGCTCACTAGGATGACTTCAATTTCCCCGAGGCTGTTTTCCCTGTAAGCGACGACGCCTGCCTTTTGTACGGGTTTACGCATTTAGGTGAGAATGTTAGCCTAAAAATAGAATATGAACAGAAAGAAATTATTATTTTCCCCGAGCGGAGGAAATTTCTCAGACGGGTTTCTCAAGGCTGGGAACGCCTTACGTTGCATGGAACTTATTTTTGATCGGACTGTATAATTCCCCCATTCCCTCGAAGGGGAGGTTTGAGTGTCAAACAGACTTAAAAACGAAAAGAGTCCCTATCTTCTCCAGCACGCGGAGAACCCGGTTGACTGGTATCCGTGGGGGGAGGAGGCGTTCGAGAGAGCCTGGGAACTGGGGAGGCCGATATTTCTTTCCATAGGATACTCGACCTGTCACTGGTGCCACGTGATGGAGCGCGAATCCTTTGAGGACGCAGAGGTGGCGGGGCTCATGAACGAGAATTTCGTCTCGATCAAGGTCGACAGGGATGAGCGTCCCGACATTGACAATATCTACATGACTGTCTGTCACGTGATTTCAAGGAAAGGCTGCGGCTGGCCTCTTAACATAGTCATGACGCCCGAGGGGAAACCTTTTTTCGCCGGAACCTATATACCCAGGGAGAACCGTTACGGCAGAGTCGGAATGAAGGAGCTTGTGCCGGCGATAAAGGAACTCTGGGAGAACAAGAGGGAAGAGGTTCTGGAATCGGCCCGGCAGATAACCGACGCTGTCTGCAGCTTGGGGGATTCTCTCCGGAGAGTAGGCACTTCCCTGCTTAACGAGAAGACTCTTGATCAGGCCTACAGTTACTTTCTTTCGACTTTCGACCCCGATGAAGGCGGCTTCGGGAAAGCTCCGAAATTTCCGACTCCCCACAACCTGATGTTTCTGATGAGGCATTACGCACGCACAGGGAAAGATGCTTCCTTGAGGATGGTTGAGAGGACGCTTCTTGCTATGGGAAGGGGCGGCATATACGACCATGTGGGCTTCGGTTTTCACAGGTACTCGACCGATTCGCGATGGCTTGTCCCCCATTTCGAGAAGATGCTCTATGACCAGGCCCTTTTGGCGATCACTTACACAGAAGCGTGGCAGATCACGAAAAACCCGTTTTACGAAAAAAAAGCGAGGGAGATACTCGAATACCTGATTCGGGACATGACATCTCCCGAAGGAGGTATTTACTCGGCCGAAGACGCGGACAGCGAAGGGGAGGAAGGCAAGTTCTATCTTTGGACCGTGGGGGAGCTGGAGGAACTTGTGGGAGCGGAGGACGCGGAGCTTCTTTCGGACGTCTACAATCTCTCTCGCGACGGAAATTTCAGGGACGAGGCAACGGGAGAGCAAAGCGACAGGAACATATTTCACCTGAAAGAACCCCTGGCTGACACTGCTGCACGGCACGGTATCCCGGTCGAAGCGCTTGAGAGGAAACTTGAAGGTCTGCGGGATAAGCTTTTTGCTTGTAGGGAAAAAAGAGTTCATCCCTATAAAGACGACAAGATACTCACGGACTGGAACGGAATAGCGGTAGCGGCGCTCTCAAAAGCGGCGGCTTTCGGAGAGAAGAGATATTCTGATGCGGCTCGGGGCTCGATAGAATTCATAATGCGGAACCTTTTCCGCGAGGGAAGGCTTCTTCACCGCTACCGCGAGGGCGAAGCGGGCATAATGGCAAGCGTTGATGATTACGCCTTTTTTATATGGGGACTTCTTGAATACTACGAAAGCGTTTTCGATGAAAAATATCTCGCTTTGGCTATTTCTCTCTGCCGGGATCAGTTCGAACATTTCTGGGATGAGGAGTTCGCGGGTTTTTTCTTCACGGCCGATGACAGCGAAGATCTGATAACCAGGCAGAAGGAAATTTATGACGGAGCGCTTCCGTCCGGAAACTCGGTTTCAATATTTAACATCCTGAAAATAGCGAGGCTGACCGCCGACCCCGAGCTTGAAGAGAAGGCGGCCCGGATGGCCGCGGCTTTCTCCTCTCAGATCTCAAGACACCCGGCTTCTTTTTCGATGCACATGAACTCTCTTGATTTCATGCTGGGTCCTTCTTTCGAGATAGTCATAGCCGGGGACAGAGATTCCCCCGAGACCCGCCGGTTTCTCGACATCCTCTCGGACGAGTTCCTGCCGAACAAGGTTGTCATGGTTAAGGACGAGGCGAACGAAACAGAGATTTCGAGGATCGCCCCCTATACGCGGGGCCATAGCCCCCTTAACGGAAAAACCGCGGCGTACGTGTGCTCGAATTACGGGTGCCGGCTTCCGACGGGCGACCCGGTGCGGATGCTCGAGCTTATAAGAGAGGCGGAAAAACGGTGAGAGAGTTTTCGATTTTCTGCGGCCCGCCATATCGTCCGCCTGGTGACGTCTGCCCATCTCCACGCAAACCCAGTCGCGTCGTGTCGCAGAAACGGGAACAGAACGAGGCCCCCTCATGATGGAGGAAGCGCGGCGCGGCTGGGACTCGGACTTCGGCAAGTTCGGAGCGGTTCACCACTCGAGAATACTCGAGAGCATACTGCGGAGCTATCCCGGGTCCTCCGAGGAGGAGAAAGTTTCTTGGAGGCGGAACGTGCCCGCGCTGCAGCGGGAAGTCGGGGAGGTCGTCGAAATTCGCACTGACGCCGGCATGTTCACGGCGATTCTTGAGTATGAACTTCCGATGGAATCGCGCCGCGCCGATGTGGTGCTGCTGCTCCATGACGGAGTGGCGGTAGTCGAACTCAAGGGAAAGAGTGTTCCTTCCGATGCGGACATTGATCAGGCTCACGCCTACGCGCGGGATCTCTCCTGCTACCACAGGGACTGCCACGGCCGCCAGGTGAAAGCGGTGCTGGTGCCAACCCGGATGCGGGGAAAAGGAAGGACGGAACGTGGCGTCAAGGTATGCTCGCCGGATGAACTCGATTCCCTGATCACCCGGCTCGGGTCGAGAAACCTCCCGGAGTCGATAGATGCTGGGAGTTTCCTGAGCGCGGACGCATACCGGCCGCTTCCGTCGCTTGTGCGAGCCGCCCGGGAACTTTTTCTGAACAGACGGCCTCCGCAACTCTGGTGCTCAGTGGCCAATACTGATAGCGCGGTGCGCGCGGCGCGGGAAATCGCCTCCCACGCCTGCGTGACGGGAACGTGTCGGCTGGTCCTGCTGACGGGCGTGCCCGGCGCGGGCAAAACCCTCGTGGGGCTTCGGCTCGCTCACATGCCCGGTCTTGAAGATCTGGCGCAGGGAAACCGGGGTGTCCCGGCCGTATTCCTCTCCGGCAATGGTCCGCTCGTCGAGGTCCTGCAATACGTTCTTCGCTCTGCCGGGGGAAGCGGAAAGACCTTCGTCCGCCCGATCCGGGAGTATGTAAGGCGTTACAGCGGCAAAAGCGACCTTATCCCGCCTGAACATGTAATGATCTTCGACGAAGCGCAACGGGCCCACGACCGGGAGCGAGTGGCCGATGTGCATAAGGTTGGCTTTTCCAAGGCGCGTTCGGAACCGGAACATTTCATTGAGTTTGCGGAGCGGGTTCCGAAGTGGTCAGTCGTAGTTGGTCTGATCGGAAGCGGTCAGGAAATCCATGTGGGAGAGGAAGGAGGCCTCGGCCTTTGGGCGGAAGCGCTACTCCAGAGCGACCGGAAGAACGAGTGGGTCGTGCACGGGCCACCGCAAATGCGTCGGTTTTTCGAAGGACTGCCGTTTCAGGCTTCAGCGGATTTAAGCCTTGACGAGACGATCCGGTCACACTTCGCGTCCCGGCTGCACGAGTTTGTCGGGAAGCTGGTGAAGACTCCGCCTGAGCCGCGCGACGAACTGCGGCGGATTGCGGATGTGCTCAAGGAGGAAGGTCACGACCTGCGGACCACGCGCGACCTGGATCAGGCGAAGCGCTATCTTCGCGAGCGCTACGGGAATTATCCGGAGGCGCGGTTTGGGCTGATGGCTTCAAGTCGCGACAAGGTCCTTACCGGTTTCGGCATCCCCAATGACTACCAGTCGACCAAGCGAATCAAGTTCGGACCATGGTACAATGACGACGAAGATGCACCCGGCTCAATGTCATGTCGGCATCTTCGGGACTGCATTACGGAATTCGGAGCCCAGGGTCTTGAACTCGACGCGGTTCTTTTGGCTTGGGGGGCGGATTTCGTGCTGGAGAACGGGAGGTGGTCAAGTGCCGGGGCCAGAGGTTACAAAAAGGGCGGAAAGTCCAGGGTTCACGATCCGCACCAGCTTCGCGCCAACGCCTACCGCGTGCTTCTGACACGGGGGCGGGACGCTCATGTGGTTTTCGTTCCCGAGTGTTCGTACCTTGATGAAACCTGGAATTTTCTTCGCGCGAGCGGTTTCAGGGAACTTGCTGAACCCGCATAGGCGCACACGGAGATGAATCAGTCTCAGCAGACTCTTTACGATGCTCTTGATCTGGGAAAATACATGACCTCGTAGGTCATACAGAATCCAGGTATTTACAAAGTAAAATCAGCCAGTTAGAAAATTAACACGGTAAGCTCCCGCCAGTTTTCCAAATGATACTTCCGCTTGACGCTCCCGACCTTGTGTACGATACCCTGTAAGGCCTGGAACTTCCCGTCTTTTTCAATCATCAGAAAATCAAGGTCGAAATAGACGCCGTCGCGGTCGTGGAAATCCGCGCAACTGACGTAGTAGTCGGCCTTTTTCACGGTCCCGTCATGCAGCTTTGCGAGCCTGAGCTTGAGGAGGTCGTCCGTGATTGCGTCATACAGGACATAATGCCCGTTCACAGTGTTCTGGCCAATGTGTTCCTGCATAGCTGCCTGAATCGTGCGGCGCTTTTCCCCTTTTATGCTCGGGTCGTCAGCGGCGAAGGCTGTCGGAGTGAAAGCCAGCAAGACCAGTATTACAATAATACTCTTCATAATTGCATACCTCCTTTAACATGATGTGGTTACTTATCTTAGAGACGAACGGGGTGCTGTTCTGATTGCACTAAGGGATTAAGAAAGTTTTTTGTCGGCACTGTTGCATTTGTGAAAAGTGTTTCTATAATCTATGTAAAATTTTTTTCAGGGGGGAACAAATGACTAAGAGAAGGAATGAGAAAAAGGTAAGGGATCTTGTGGAGATGATGCAGGATCCAGACGGTTCCGGTTACATCGGAAGCGACTGCGACGCCATGGAGCTTTACGAGCAGGAGCTTGAGGAGATGGAGGGGGTCGACAGCTTTTACGACGGGGAACTTGATTTCAACTGAGCTTCGTGCTCAAGCCCCCGCATTTTTCTTATATGCACAAGCAGAACAGATATAGCGGCGGGCGTTATGCCTGAAACGCGGCTTGCCTGCCCTACCGATTCGGGTTTTACTCTTGAGAGTTTCTGAACGATTTCGTTTGAAAATCCCGGGATGTTTTTGTACTCGAAGGTTTCCGGGATTTTCATGTTCTCGAATTTCTGCAATTTCCCGACTTCTTCTCTCTGTCTTTTTATGTAACCCTCGTATTTTACTTCCATCTCTACCTGCGCCCCGAGTTTCGGGGAGATGTCCGGATTCGCTGAGGAGTCTATAAAGCCCAGCATTTCATACGTGAAACCGGGCCTTCTGAGTATCTCTTTTAGGCTCTGGGGCTTTTTGATTCTCTGTGAGCCGAGATTCTCAAGAATCCTGTTTGTTTTCTCGTTTGGAACCACCTTCTCGCTTTCAAGCCTTGCGAGTTCATTTTCAAGCGCGGTTTTCCTCGCGCGGAATTCCTCGGTCCGCTCGTCGCTGAGAAGTCCTATTGTGTGCCCAAGCTCCCCGAGTCTTAGGTCAGCGTTGTCCTCCCTCAGTATAAGTCTGTACTCCGCCCTTGAGGTAAACATCCTGTAGGGTTCATCGACTCCTTTTGTGACCAGATCATCAATCAGAATTCCTATGTAGGCCTCCGAGCGTCCGAGCACGAAAGGATCCTTCCCCTTTATACGAAGCGCCGCGTTTATTCCCGCTATCAGTCCTTGGCTTGCCGCCTCCTCGTAGCCCGTGGTTCCATTTACCTGTCCTGCGAAAAATATGTTTTCGAGAAGTTTTGATTCAAGAGTAGCACCAAGCTGCGTGGGGTCGAGAAAGTCGTATTCGACCGCGTATCCCGGCCTCATTATTTCCACGTTGCGAAGTCCTTCCATGGTTCTTGAGAATTCGTGCTGAACTTCAATGGGAAGGCTGGTTGAAATTCCGTTGGGATAGATTTCGTAAGTATTTCTTCCCTCAGGTTCGAGAAATATCTGGTGGCGGTTCCGATCGGGAAACTTAACTACCTTGTCTTCTATCGATGGGCAGTACCTTGGTCCTATTCCCTTTATGAGGCCGGAGTAAAGAGGGGACTTGTCGATGTTTTCGTTTATAACGCGGTGGGTTTCTTCGTTAGTGTAAGTGATGTAGCATGGCATCTGCTCAGTTGTGATTCCTCCCGGGGAAAAGGAAAAAGGTACAGGGTCCTCGTCCCCGTCCTGCCTCTCAAGCTTGTCCCACTCGATGGTCCTTCCGTCAAAGCGCGGAGGAGTTCCGGTTTTGAGCCTGCCTGTCGTGAAACCCAAATCCGCAAAAGAATTCGATATGGCTCCCGCGGCGGCCTCCCCCGCACGGCCGGACGAAATCCGCGTAAGGCCTATGTGTATGAGTCCACCGGGAAAAGTTCCGGGGGTGACTACGATGGTATCTGAGAAAAACTTCTCCCCGAGGGCGGTTTTAACCCCTGCGACTTTTTTGCCGTCAACCAGAAATTCCTCGACCATGGCCTGCTTTATCTCTATGTTGGCTTCGCTCTCAAGAGCCTTTTTCATGTAGGTTCTGTAGCTTTGGCGGTCGGCCTGTATTCTGGTTGCCTGCACCGCCGCTCCCTTTCGGGTATTGAGTCTTCTGAACTGTATGGCCGCGGTGTCAGCGGCTTTTCCCATCTCGCCGCCGAGCGCGTCTATCTCTTTTACCAGGTGACCTTTTCCGACGCCCCCTATGGAGGGGTTACACGACATGAGTCCGATTGTGTCTATATTCGCCGTGAGAACCAGTGTCGTACAGCCCATTCTGGCCGCGGCGAGTGCTGCCTCGCACCCGGCGTGACCGGCTCCGATCACTATCACTTCGTATTTTTTTGAATTTAAAAGAGACATTTTTCTAAATCACTCAAGTGATTTCCAACGCCAATTATAACCGCCAAACCTCGATGGATAAACGGGTAGAAACCCTTGGAACTTTTTTCTGGAACCTGCTCAGGACTTTAACCGGGAGGTGACTATTAGCTACAAAACTGAGAAAAGATGCTTTCAATCGTTTCTTCGCTCGCTTCACGTGTAAACAGTGTGAATCTGGATAGGTGCGGGAGCCTTAAAAGTTTGATTTGGGCCTTATCGCCGAACTCAATAATTTCGGCTGTGTAATCACCCCAGCCTGTTTGCAGCTTGTACGATTTTCTCTCGGGCAGCTTATAGACGTTTTCAATTATTTTTCTGATGCGTTCTCTAGTTTCCGTATTAATCTGAACTTCCAGTATAAGGGATGAGCTAACTTTCTGTTTTCACTGGACAAATCAATTTTTCCGTTGTTCCCCGCTGGGGACACTACTGCAATTTTACCCCCAG
>JAPOYE010000067.1 GCA_026706695.1 Candidatus Dadabacteria bacterium
TTACCGAGGAACAGTACGAAATAATAGACCAGCTTGAAGACAATCCGCGCTGCCTGTTCGAAGGTGCCGCGGGAACCGGAAAGACCCTGCTTGCCCTTGAATTTTCGCGGCGCACGGAGCTTGCCGGGAAAAGAGTGCTCCTTGTCTGCTACAACCAGCTGCTGAGCCAGCGCTTCGGGGAATGGGCAGAAGGTACCGGCATCACGGCCGGCACGTTTCACGGAGTCGTGGAGAGCCTCGTAATAAGCAGTAGGTGGAAACAGGAATTCCTCGAAAGAAAAAGCGAACTTGGGGATGATCAGAAAAAACTGTTTGGAGAAGTATACCCTTTCTACGGGGAGATGGCCCTTGAGGAACTCGGTCCGCAGTTTGACCTGTTGGTTATGGATGAGGCGCAGGACCTCTGCAGAAAGGAGGTTCTTGAGGTTCTTGACGGCGCGATACGCGGGGGACTGTCAGGCGGGCGCTGGGCGATTTTCGGCGACTTCTCCCGCCAGAACATCTATAACCACGACGAGAACAAAAATCCTCTCGACGCCCTCGGGGAGTACTGCCGGCATCCCGCGCGCAGCAGGCTTACGCGCAACTGCAGAAACACCAGGCGTATCGCGGAAGAGACATGTCTTCTTTCAGGGTTCGAGAACCAGCCTTCGCGCTTGGCGGAAAACCAGGGGCCGCCCGTGGAATACGAGTACTGGAGGACTTCAGCCGACTTTCTCGGTCTCATTGAAAAGAAAATAAGGGGGCTGCTCCAAGGGGGAGTTTCCCTTGAGGACATAGTGATTCTCTCTCCGAGGCGCCTTCAGTCCTCAGAGCTAGCCGACGTGAAGAGGGTATGCGGATTTCTCATTGAAGACGCTTCCCGCAGCCTTGACGCGATGAGGAAGAAAAAGGTCGTGAAATTCTCCACCATCCATTCCTTCAAAGGGCTTGAGAGCCGCGTCGTAATAGTGGTGGACATTGAAGAAGTGCGCGGAAGCCGGGCGCAGTCCCTTCTTTACGTGTCGATGTCGAGAGCAAAGAGCCTGCTGATACTGATAATAAACGAGCAGGCAAGAAAATCGATTGACGTGATAAGGGAATCAAGAGGTAGAACCGTCTCCGTGTAGGTCCCGGAATCAGGACGCGGTACCACCCGGCGCCGCTTCGGCCGCGCTTATTGTTTTCTCCACCTTTTTCAGGATGAGCGGATTTCCGTGTTAATCAATTCCCTGCAGGTCCCGTCCCAGAATAAAGCTTTTGCGATATTGGCAATCGCAGTGCGCCGCTTTTGGCCATTGACAAGATAAAGAATGACTGTTTTCCAGTTCCTGTTGAAAAATTCATCCCGGTCTTCAACTGAAATCTTAAGGTTGTGCCTGTCGTTTTTCCAGCCCGTTGCGGGAAAACTTCTCCGGCTCATAAGCAAAATGCCTCCTTTTTGAACAAAACTGATACTTGCATTATATTAATATGAGTATTTATAAAAGAGATTCTCATGCTGAAAGAGGAAATTCTTGCTCAAATAAGACAATATCTTGTCTCAAATCAGGATGGCGATGACATGTCGCAAATTGACACGCGTGCACTGGAAAGAGGCGAGTTGATAAGATTAGAATTGAAGCCGGGTGAATCTCTTGAATATATTGATCAGATCAGAAGAGAAGGCACGATTTCCAATGTTAAAATAATTGATGCCGGAACCTTTGGCGACGCATATGACAATAATTCCAAATTAGTAATTTACTGGGTGGACAAGAGGCAGCATTAAATGACAGAACAAACCACCGAAATAGATCTCAAAGAAGAAGTTGTAAGGGTTATCGGTTACCGGGAAGACGGCTTGTGGTATGCCCTCGGACTGGAAGTCAGCATCTTGGGACATGGGGAGACTTTTCAAGAAGCCGTGAACCTGCTTGAGGAACTTATTCAGGAACAGATAGAGTTCTGCAACGAAAACGCCATGTCGTATCATTGCCGCTCTGAGGAAAAATACTTTCAGCTGTATGAAGAACTGAAAAACAGAGAATCGCAAACCGAGAGGGCGAGATCCGACGAATCTATTGCCTATTCATTCCCTACTGAAAATCAACGACCGAAGATAGATCAATTGTCCATTCATCGTTTGGGCACCCTTTCAAGATAAAGTTCATGTCCAGTTCCAAGGTTTATTCCTATCATGAACTTGTCAAAAAGATTTTAGATTACGACAGTCGATTTGAAATCAGATACGGAGGGAAACATCCAAAAATCTATCATCCGGATGTAGATGGCAGCAAAAAATCCTTTCCTGTTCCTTTTCACGGAAAAAACAAAGCCATCCCCAAGGGTTACTATAAAGAAATAATAAGGCGATTCAATTTGCCGAGTGATTTTTTCGATTGACACAGAAGTAGTCAAAAATACTACTGCACAGAAAAGATATACTACCAAGCACCAAGAATGTCCGTTGAGGTTAACCTCAAGCGAATTAGACAAAAGCCCCGCAAGCGCCACCAATTATCCTCTCCACCCTCTTCTCCCAGGTGTACTCCGCCGCCCCCGCCCGGGCATCTTCCGAAATCCGAGCGCAAAGTTCCGAATCAGCAAGCACGAGATCAAGCGCCCGAATAATCGCCTCTGCGTCATCAGGAGGAGTTACAACCGAGTTCTCTCCCGGCCTCAGTATCTCAAGAACCGACGGAACCCCGGTCGCGACAATGGGTTTCCCGGCGGCCATATACTCGAAAAGCTTAAGCGGAGAAGTGAACTTCCCGGCCTCCGTCCCGTCCCTTATAGTTACCCTGGACGAATAGGGCATGACCAGGAAGTCAGATGCAGGTAGATAGGAAGAAATCATTTGGGAGGCGGAAAATTTCATGCACAAACGTGACAGAGCGCCTTGACAACAAGTTAGTGTTTGTTTATTCTAAACACACACTAACTATAAAGGAGCTTTTAAATGTCTAAATATGAACCTCTGACTACGTACCTGCATGGGCAGAAGCCGCGGATGTCAATACCCATGACATTTGAAGAAATCGAAAGAATCATCGGAACTAAACTGCCGCAGTCGGCATCTAGACATCGGGCATGGTGGTCCAACAATTCTACAAATAACGTCATGACCGACGCTTGGCTCAAAGCGGGCTACAAGACAAGGAATGTTGACATGGAAGACCGCAAACTGGTGTTCGAAAAATCCGGCCAAGCCGAATCATCTCCTCAGACCGGCGATAAGGAATTAGCCCCTGGGAAGATTTTCAATGAAGCCGACCCCGATTTTTTCCTGTACATTTCCGGCTCCCTAAAGGGCTCGGTTACAATCTCACCGGGCGTGGACCTGACCTCGCCTGTCGGCGAGCAATGGGATGTCACGGGATGATCGACCATGTCTGATTTTCTGCTTGATACATGTGCGGTTATCTGGGTCGCGAACAATGATGATTTACGGGAACCCGCCTTGAGCGAACTGCCCGAAGCATGTGCTCTTGGCAGCCGACTCTTTGTTTCACCTATGACTGCGTGGGAGATCGCCATGCTTGCGGCAAAAGAAAAAATTGCTCTCACCAACAGCCCCGACATCTGGTTCGAGCAATTCTGCGAACGGCCGGGAGTGGCGGGGGCGGGGGTGTCGGCGTCAGTTCTGATTGCGTCCACTATTCTTCCCGGAACACCACCGTCCGACCCGGTAGACCGCATACTTGCTGCGACGGCACGGGAGTTCGGATACACTCTGGTAACGCGCGACGAGCGTCTGCTGGAGTACGGCGCCAAAGGTCACATCAAAGTTATAGGATGCTGAGTCTGACTTACATGAAGAAGGTATTAGCTAGCTGAACAAGGTCACTCAGTGTAAAAGTTGTCAACATATCCAAAAATACGGGAGTGGGTATTAAAAGAATACGGCTTGAAGTTGCATAGCGGTGGTTGCCACATTGCCCATTGCAAGGAGTTAGCCAAGCTTATTCCTCGTAATAGCGAGCGAAAACATTTATGCCCCAAACATCATCGTAAACCAATCTTTGCTGCATTTCGCTACTGCAAGATGATTTAGCACTTTCCACTTGACTCGGCAAGCTCTTGGGGAACTTATCTAAGTCTCTCGCGCTGTTCCCAAAGAAATGGCGATGAGGAAGTCGCACAGGCTTACGAGCCAAGGATTTCTACAACTGCGACGTTGCTCCGTTTGGCTCTCTTGCATCTATGGACCTACGGCACGAAGACATAACACCAGCCATCCCAATTATCCTCTCCACCCTCTTCTCCCAGGTGTACTCCGCCGCCCCCGCCCGGGCATCTTCCGAAATCCGAGCGCAAAGTTCCGAATCAGCAAGCACGAGATCAAGCGCCCGAATAATCGCCTCTGCGTCATCAGGAGGAGTTACAACCGAGTTCTCTCCCGGCCTCAGTATCTCAAGAACCGACGGAACCCCGGTCGCGACAATGGGTTTCCCGGCGGCCATATACTCGAAAAGCTTAAGCGGAGAAGTGAACTTCCCGGCCTCCGTCCCGTCCCTTATAGTTACCTTGGACGAATAGGGCATGACTAGGACATCAGAGGCAAGAAGGTAAGAGGGCACTTCCCGTTGTCGCACAAATCCCTCTATTCTGAGATTTGCCGATCCCTCCTGCCTCGCCATCTCGCGCCAGAGCGCATTGTCCCTCTTCCTGCCTCCGACAATGAGAAACTCGACCTCGGGCATCTGCGCCGCGGCGCGCGCCAGGATCTCAAGCCCCCTTCCCCTGTAAGTGTTCCCGCAGTAGCATACTATTTTTCTCTTGAGCGGAAGACCGAGGCGCTCCCGAAGCGAGGAAATGTCATGTTCTCCCTCGAACGCCTCCCGTTCGAAGCCGTTTGGCGCCACTATGGGATTTTGCCCCGTCATCCCGAGGCAGAAGTATATGTCGTGCAGTCCGCGTGAGTTAAAGGACATCCCGAGCAGGCTCTTCGAGCGGGAAAAAGAAGCTATTATTCTTTCTGCCGCCCAGTTAACAGGAGGGTGATGAGCGTCGTAGACCGTCGGAACCCCGAAAACCTTGGTCGCGAACCAGGCGAAGACAAGATCCCTTGTGAGCACGAGATCAAAATTTTCTTTTTTTCCGCAAGCGTAAAGAGAGCTTAAAAAACCGTGAAGCGGCCGCCTGGCAAGCCCGCCCGAAAGCGCAATCGAGGTTACGCGAAAAGGAGTCCTGATGCCGTAATATGAAAAAAGCTTCTCCTTGTTAACCCGCCCCGGCAGAACGCACTCAACCTCGATTCCAAGGTTGGCCATCGCCTGGCACATCTTGAGCATGTGAACGGCACTTGCCCCTTCTGTAAAAAGCGGGTGGCTTCCAACGTAAAGCACCCTCAGTCCTTCATATTTTTTCATCTGAGCTTAAATTTTTTCTCACTCGGCTTGGTTAGTCCCCCAGTTGAACCGTACAGGAGAATAAATGCTCATCCAAAGAGTAAGACCAGAACGTAAAACCTGTAAAGATTAGAGGATACTTTTCCAAAACTCCTATCTTCTCCACGGAAAATGTAATCATCCTCGCCACACCTTTCGAGAATACCCCCTACTTCATCGTGAATGGAGTTTTTCCTGTTAGCAATGGAAGCAGTACCTTCGCAGGTAATATCATTGAATTCAGTGGACATTGAAGTATTATAGATGGTTTAGACCACTCAATCAAAAGACAAGAAATGAAGATAACGCACTTTCCATGCGGACCCGCTAGCAACGAGAGCGAGCTAAAGGCATTTAGCCGTATCGAAAACCAGTTGCGCTCAATGGAGGGGCAGGAAGAATGGGTATTGCTGACGAACCTCGCCTTTTCCGTTACCCACCAGCTTCAGTCAGATGAAATTGACATTGTTCTGATCGGCACTCAGGGGGTCCACGTAATAGAGGTAAAACACTGGACATACAGATGGGTCAGGGACAACAGGGATATAGTGGAACAGGAAGCAGAAAAAGTAGCAAACAAGGCCCGCAAGATCGGAACAACTCTCCGTAAGGTCGTTGAGAATCTGCAGTTTGTGGAAGGAACATTCCTGCTTACTCAGGAACGTTCAAAGGTGGAACAACTGGAAGGTGAAAATGTGCGCGGGGTTAAGTTCCATACTCTTAAGAACTGGAAAGAAATCCTTTCTCCCCAATCCTCCGCGATACTGTCCGGCCAGCAGATAGAAACGTTGAGCCGTTTGCTGGAACCGAAAAGCGGCGTTGCGTTGGACGGGTCGCTAAGACGCCTCGCCGGCTACGTCAATCTGGAACTCCAGAGCCCGAAAGAGGAATGTTTCCATCGCGTATACACAGGAATTCACTCCTCCCGCAAGGACAGAGCAATCCTGCATCTCTACGATCTTTCGGCGGGCAGGGGAAAAGACCCTGAGACGAAGGCCCGAAGAGAATTTGACGCTCTTTTGCGTTTGCAGGTACACACATGGGCGCCGCGAATTCTCGACTCCTATCAGGATGCTCCCGGTTACGCGGGTGAGATGCACTTTTTCACCATAGCTAACCCCGCCGCCCCGACCATAGAAAAACGCGGAGATGATGAGTCGTGGGACATCCGCGCGCGGATTAATTTCTCCCTGAGCGCCGTCCGAGCTCTCAAGGATTTGCACGAAGCCGGAACGGATGAGGAACCGATGCTTCACCGTAATCTCAATGTTGGGAACATTCTTGTAAAACACGACAATTCTCCTATCTTTACCGGCTTTAGACTCTCAAAAATCCCCCTAGACATGAGCATCGCAGGCGATGTGTCCAAGACAGCCGAAGTAGATCAGTGGGCGGCCCCTGAGGTAAATGCGGGTGGCATTGCGGCAGCAGATAGAACCTCAGACGTGTATTCTCTCTGCGCATGCCTGAACATGCTATTCGGGAAAGGAAACGACAACTTAAGCCGCCAAGCCGCGGACATACTCGAAAAAGGTTTCAGAGAAGAACGCGAGGCACGCGCCGACCTCTCAGATATTGAAGGACTGCTTTCCGAACTTCTCGGGAAACCACATCCTTCCGCTCCGCCCTCTCCTCCTCCCGCGCGGTTCTGGACTGAAGACCAGATGGTGCCCTTCGGGAATCAGAAATATCGGATAGTCTCGCGGCTAGGTTCCGGCGGAACGGGGACAGCTTTCAAGGTGGTGGAAATCGACCAAGCCAGCGGCCAAGACATGGGAACATATGTGGGCAAGGTCGTGCACGATTCCGATACAGGCAGAAGGGTCTGCGAGTCTTACCGTCTCGCGCGCTCTCATCTTGGTCGTCAGGTCACGCTTTCGACAATTTTCGAAGTCGCTCCAGAGTGGAGAGAAAACGGGTTTGTCGCACTCATGAAATGGGTTGAAGGATCAGCTCTCGGCGACTTCACCGGAGTATTTCAGTTGCTGACCGAAGACCAGCAGGAAAGTTCGGAAGAAGCGCTGGCTCTGAGGTGGATCAGGTCGGTATGCGAAGGTCTGAACACGCTACACCGAAACGGACTTGTTCATGGCGATGTCAGTCCCAGAAACATGATCGTTTCGGGAAGCGACATAGTTCTGACTGACTATGATTTCGTAACCGCTATTGGCAAGCCGGCTACCCAAGGCGGCACTGCTTTGTACAGCCCACCGTCCCTGAAAGACCGAAAGGCTTCGGCGTCCGAGGATATCTACTCCCTCGCTTCCAGTTTTTTTCACGTAATGTTTGAAAAAGAACCGTTTATTCATGACGGCGTTTTAAAGAAAGAACGCGGACTTAACTGGAAAGGAATAAATCGCGCGGAGTATCCGGTTTTATCAGACTTTCTTGACAAGGCGACGCATCCTGACCCGAAACAGCGTTTCGGATCGGTTTCAGATGCTATGAACGCAATTAAACCAGTCGCGGAAAAAGAAGAAGTCAGAGAACCCGAGAGAACAGATGCTCCCAAGAAAAAAGAACCGCCTGAACTCGCAAGGAACCGGGTGCCGTGGCTTCAGTCTCTTCTGGAATCATATCCGGGGTCGAAGTGGGGAAACCGTGAAACCCGAGGACTTGACTCGGATTTCGCGAACCGTACATACGTTGCGACAGAACTCGAGGAAACGCTCTACGACGACATAGAGAACCGGAGGGTAAGCCTCGTCGTTCTCTGCGGAAATGCGGGAGATGGAAAAACCGCTCTGCTACAATCTCTGTCCGCCAAGCTCGGTTCCAAGAGACAGGACTCACTCAATCGCATAATTCAGTTGGAAACGAACGACGGCCTCATAGTGCGCATGAACCTCGATGGTTCCGCGGCATGGAAAGAAAAATCCGCGGATGAACTTCTGGACGAATTTCTCGAACCTTTCAGGGAAGGTCACCCCGACGAAGACATAGTCCATCTGCTGGCGATAAATGACGGACGTCTTCTTGAGTGGGCGGAGAGAGAGGAAACGCATCTTACCGCGGCGCTTTGCGAGCTCCTGGAAAACGGGGGCGAGGTAGATCAGTCTCACATACGATTCATAAATCTTAACCGGCGTTCCCTCGTGGGGGACATCTCCGAGAATGGAAACCGGATCAAGACCGATTTTCTGGAAGATCTTATCGACAAGCTCTATGGAGGAGAAGATGCCGCCGAAACATGGAAGCCCTGTCTGACCTGCGTCGCGCAGCAACGCTGCGAAGTTTTCCGGGCAGCGAAAGTGTTCGGGCCGGACACGCTTGCTGGGACAGAACCCACTGAAATCCGTAACCGCGCACGCAAACGGCTGTTTGAGGCATTGCAGTCTATTCACCTGCGGGGAGAGACTCAGGTTACGATTCGGGAGCTTCGCGCAACGCTGGTCTACATTCTGTTCGGAATCCGGTTCTGCGACGAATATCATAACGGTGCGGACGAACCCGCGTTTCCGTATTGGGACCGCGCATTTTCCCCCGATTCCCCGAGGCGTCAGGGTGAACTGCTCCGCGATATGATTCATTTTGATCCAGGTCTTGACTCCCACCCGAAAATAGATCGTCATCTGCTACGCACCCGTTCGGCGGAGAACACAGAGGCGGCTCCTCATTATCAGGGTCTGAGCAGAGAATCCGCCCGGCGCAGAGCGTACTTCGAGTGGACGGAACAGCACATTGAGGATATCGCGGGCGAAAGCGACGCTCTCGGTCTGACACAGGGACGTCATCTAAACCATTTCCGTGAAATTCCACTGAACGATCCACGACTGCATCAACAGGTGCTGTGTGAGCGGCTTTGCAAAGGGATATCACGCCTCGAAGATCTGCCTCCTCAGGCGTTTGACCGACCAGGAGCGGTACCTCTGCGAATTACTCCGAGAACCCCGACGGAGACCGCGTTCTGGGTGGAAAAACCTCTGGAGTCTTTCAGGCTGGAAGCCGACATTCAGACCGAGGCGAACGGCTTCGGCCAACTGCACCGCCACGCTTTCCTGATTTACAGTTACCGCGACGGAAAAGAAGAAAAATTGCGTCTGGGAGCTGAGCTTTTCCATCGCCTTTTGGAACTGGGGGACGGTTATCAGCTTGGCGACGTATCAACTGACGACACCTTCGCACACCTGTCAATCTTCGTGCAGCGTCTGGTCCGCGAGGATGAGCGAGAACTTTACGCGTGGAACCCCATGCAGGAAGAGCATGGCTACGAAATATCGACAGTCGCAGAAGATTCAGGAAACCAGACACTGCAAACGATAAGAATTCGCCCTGTAAAACAAGGAGAATCCGAATGACAACCGCTCGCACCATCGTTGACGAAGTTCTCTCCCGCGGCATGACACGGGATATATGGACAGGCAATTACGACAAAGTTCTACCCGTAACGCTTCAAGGCTTTGAACTCTCAGCGATCCTTCCCGCGGTGTTCTACATGTTTCGCTTCGGAGAACGCAGAGGGAAAGGAAAATTCCTAGAGACTTTTAGTTCAGGAGGAAGATCTTCGAGAGAACGGAAGAAAGCGGCCACGGTAAAGCGGATAGCGCGAGACTTTTCAGAAAGTGTGAAATTCGCAGGATTCTCCGGCGAAACCGAAAAGGCGATTCTGGGCGACATACTTCTCTGCTTTTGTCTTGAAAACGCAAGACACGCACTCGGAAGAGAAGAGCAGATCCAACGCGTAGCGCCTACTCATTACATGTCAAGCTGGGTGGACCTTCCAGAAAAGGTAGCTGATCTCCGCCTCGTACCCGAAATGATAGTAGCCATGCTGGCGAGTCAGGAAGCCGAATATATAGAGCAGAGTGCCGATGCGGATCGCACATGGTTTCCCGTTGGAAACGGTTACGAAAAAAATGTACTGATGCGCGCATTCAGCCAGGGAGTCAAACTTCATGGTGAACTCGCAAGCCGCACTTCTGACCGGTTTGACGAAGAAAACTACTCCGTGGGTCTTGATCAGTTGATCATGATCCGCCTCGCGCAGAAGCTGAAACAGGCGCCTGACAGACTGCGGGGAGGCGGAGAAGGAGAAAAAATCTCGAATCAGCGTCCGATCTCGGAGCGGGCGGCCAATGAATTCTCTGAGGACATCCGCCGATTCGTGCGCTCATACGCAAACGTAATTCCGCGCTACGCGTTTGTGGAACTGTTAGAATCCTGCGTCTCGATCGGCATGACAACCATTCTTACAAGCACCGTCAATATTCTTTTTGACTGGGCGGAAAAAGGAGAAATCGCAAAAAGCAGCGACCAGAAACCTGCGGCCCTTTTTGTAGACTGCTCAAACGGAGTCAACATCCGTCTGAGATCACTGGCCGAGCAGTCGATGGACGACTTCATGCGTCGTATAGAGCGATTTTGCGTCGTGCTGATGGGACTGCGGCTGCTGGATTACGGAGCTCGCTACGACCGCAAGATAAGGAAGCTTCAAATCCCGACCAAGCCCCGCGCCAACGCATGGCTTGACATGCTGGGCGACCTGCTTCACAAACGGCGACCGGAGGCGCAACAGATAATCTACAACCTGGAGCAGAAAGCCGAAGAACTGGCGGATCATCTTGAAGAAGGTTACGCTGAAGCCGCTCACGTACTTAGAAACACCGAGAGCGAGCCCAACCCGGTCTGGAGACTCGCGGAATCTCTTACCCTTCTCCAGTCCCGGAAAAACACTACGGCCAACTTCGTGAAGATGATTGAATCGGCTCTGCTCGTCGGTCGTCCGAACGGCCTTGCGTCAAAGAGATCCGTAACACGTAAAACGGAGGGAACCGGAAAGGGGAAACGACGGGAAGTGCGCTCTCTGGTCTTTACCGACCCAGTTCTTGACTATCTGGTACACAGGCACGCGCTGCCAAGCGGCGGCAGATTCGGCAGGCGCACGCTCCCGCTCGGAGAATTTATCCGCACCGTCCGCGAACGCTACGGACTGCTGATTGATTCGCCTCCTGAAGGAATGACGATCTCCAATGATCTTCTCATGGCGAACAGGGCCATCCTTGAACGCCGACTGCGCGACCTCGGTCTTCTGATCGGCGTTAACGATGCCGAAGCCATGAAACGTCTCAGTCCGCGTTTTGAACCGCATACGGAGAATACAAATGAAGTGGACTGACATTCACGGACCCACCCTCGGACAGGCTTTTGAAAATATACTGGGTTCCGCAGAACCCGGTACCGTGGCTTTTGTTCGATGCCTTACGCCTGACGTAACAAAAAACCTTGCCGCAGATTTCTTGTTCACCCCGGAAGGCTGGAAAGTAAAACGGGTAGCGGATAATGACGACGATGAAACCCGGACAGTCACCGCAGACCGCGCCGTCGAGATACGTGAAACAAAAGCGGATGCCACGCTTTTTCTGGTCGATACAGATCTTGCGGGAGCCGGCATGGACGGGATATACAGCGCCGCTCGCGAGGTTGATGAAAACGGTCTTTTTGACGAAGCAATCCGTCTAGCTGGAGCAGAGGTGACACGCCGAATATCCGGAAAGGAACGCAGGTACGCGGAAAATGCCATAAGGAAATCCCAGACCTACGGCAGACGTTTCGGTGTATCACCGTGGACAAAATTTGATTTCCTGTGCCAAGTGGCAGCCAGCGGTCGGCATCCCGGAGAGCATCTCCACCTGCTCGGACTGTGGCCGGTTAAAAAAACCGGGGAAACGAGACCCGATGACGGAGAGCTCAATGAATCGCGTATGTTTGTCATCAGACTGCTTGAAACCCCTGTAGCGGGATTCACTCCGGCAAAACGGATCGAAACCCTAAGGCTGCTGCAGCCATCGGAGCGACAAAACGGGGATCTGGAAAGATTTCTCCGCGCGGCCGCGGCAAAACCGCTGCTTGACGCTCTGGAAGAACTTGCCGACAAAGAGCATCTCTGGATAAACGCTCTGCGTATTGAGGAAGCGGCGCAGTCCATTCAGGAAATTGAGCTTGTGCCCTGGAGGACCGGAAACGACAAAATCAGCAAGTGGTCGGGGCTTGCGGGAGGCAATGATCCGGAACACCCGCCAGAACTGATTCTGGATCCGGATGCGGAGCACACAGGCCACTACGCGAAGCTTGAGATAAGGTGGAAAGCGCATCCCCAGAATCTGGAAAAAGGCGCGGCGGAATACATTGTGTCCATAGAAACAGCAATGGAGACGCTTTGCTCGCAACAGGTTGCGCACTCCGCGAAAAGAGAAGAAAAATGCCGTTTCAGCGACGACGACTTTTTTCTGAGTGAGGACGCATTCATACCCGCCAAGGTAATAGTTTCCGTTGCAGGCAAGGAAGAAATCGAACCTCAGGAAAGCGAAGAGTTCATAATCCGCTTCGGCAAACCGGAATCAAAAGAGCAAGGAGGAGTCGGGAAAAAGATCAGAACTTTCAGCGAAGGACTCATTGAGCTTGACGACTGGGACATGGTTTCTGATATCGCCTCTTCAACTGACCGCATCTCTTCGGACTCAAAGGGTTTTCTGCTGCTGAGACCTCCGCAGCGAGGCAAGAGCTTCCGGGTTTTCCGACCACCTCTCATAAAAGAACTGGAAGAACAGTGGTGTCATTCAAAGGGAACTCCCGGACGCTGGCAGGTGAAGGTACGCGAATCAGGCACTCCGGCGGGAAAACCAAAATTTCTGAGCTTTCCCTCTTCAGCAAATGATCCTGAGTGGAATCGCGCGGCAACCGCGAGCAAAAAAATGGCCGAGAGGGTTTTCGCGCGAAGCTGCGTCGGACAGGTATACGACGAGAAATCAAGAACTTTCGAGACGGCAAAAGAATATCTGCTCGCCTGGTCTGCGCTGCTTGATAAGGGATATCCCAAGCTTGCGCTTGTAAACACAGTAGAGGTGCAGTCGCTTTCAGGCAGAACAATCGGACTTATAGTCCTGCCGAACCACCCGCTTCGCGTCGCCTGGCTTGCGGCCTACGACAACCTGGTTCTTAACGCTGCCTTTACCGAGCAGGAAGACCCAAAGAATATCCGGGAGGAATTGTCTCTGCTCGACGGGGCGATGTTTCCGGCATTCCTTCCGGGAACAGAAACAGGAACATCTTTTGTCTTCGCCGACATGCTGGGTTTTCACGCCGTCGGAATGGTTCCGGACGGCAGCAAAGAGCCGAAAGCCGCAGTAGCCATTCTGGCGCAAGCCTTGGGGGGAAGCGAAATGGCGAACGCGGCCCCTACGGTGGGAGAACAGAGCGCCGAAGTTCTCGGGAAAGAGATACTTAAATATATTGACTGCCATGACACTTCGAGACTGCTTCATATACACGCGCTGAGGGCGGGCGACGGTCTTACGGTGGCACGGGCGCTGGGGTCCGTTCACCACAAGCACCAAAACGCCTCGGACGAAGAAGAAGCGGACGAAGGGACATCCACGCTTCAGGGTTTCGCTCTTGAACTCTACCCGTCGTCCGAACAGGGCACGGTCGCAGGACGTTTTATCGCCCAGGCGCGGGAAAAACGCAGGAGCGGGGCCGGTACGATATCCGCCGACGATCATTGGATGCTTGAATCACTGAGCCTGCCGGGGGGGATAAGCCTCCCGAAGCTCCGCTGGGCTCGAAAAGACTCCATGGTTCCGGACACCGCGGCTCATATTGCCGTAGCGTTTGACACGTTTGAGTCTCACGTAGGAACAGAACCCGCCGGAACGGAGCGCGCCTCAAGACCTCTGTTTGCGTTCGGACTTCTGTCTTTCTTCGACAAAACCTATGAGGTCTCCCCTTCTCCGGTGTGGCGAAGCTCCGTTCCTCTCTCAAGCGGGGGAGAAAAACATCCCTCTGAGCGGTCGCACACGGAAAGGCTTGTACGTCTGCAGGAGGCCGTGCATAAGCTTGTGGCCGAGAACATAAAAACCGGAGAAACGTTTCCGGTGCTGAAAACGGAAATATCGGGCGAAAAAGCGCAGAGCCTTGAGAAGCTTCACAGCAGATGCGACTGGGTCATCACACTTGACCGCAACGCCGGAATCGAATACTTTGACTCGCCTCGGGACAACAGAAAGATCTACGACTCTTACGTAATCGACTGCGTCCCAGAGCGCGAAGACCTGGGATGCCTACAGTTGATAACATCCACAAGTAACCTTGACGAAGTCCGAAACCTTCTTGACGACGCTCTGGACCGTATGGGGCTCAGCCGGAGCAGGAAAAACGCGGAATTTCTTTTTGAAAACCTAAAAGCCCTGAGCGGACGGCTCGCCATCCGCTTCACCGGACAGAAGGCTCCGACCTCGGAACTCATAGCTCTCAGTCTCTGCCACGCCAGTTGCGCCCGGCACCCGCTTGAGCGCGAAGACTGCTGGATGTCTCTTGAAAAAGGCTTCTTTATCCCAGCCGACGACATTCTTGATCTGTTCCCTCGGGTACTCACGGGCGGGGGCGACGGGAACGAAAACCGGTCGCGCTCCGACATCATCTATGTATCGGCGGAAAAAAAGGGGCTTTGTTTCTGCTTTATCGAAGTCAAATACAGGAAGCATCTGCGCACGGCAAGAACGCCCGCGCTTCTTAACGAAATTCGAAACCAGACTGAATCCCTGCGGAAGCGATGGGACAAGTGGTATGACCACAGTAACCTCTGCGGAACATTCAGGGCAGTGCGCAGGGCCAAGCTCGCCCGCGTACTGCGCTTCTACGCGGACAAGGCACACCGGCACTGCCTGCCCGGAGAACGGTACGAGGCCATCCTCGCCGAAATAGACGACATGATCGAAAACGGCGGCGATTACTCCTTCGTGAAACCCGAAAGAGGCGACCGAGGATGGGTGTTCTGCCCGGAGTACGCGGGAGATGCCCCCTCGGAAATCTCTCCCGACGGATGGAACACCCGAGTGTTTCTGTTCGGCCCAAGATTGATGCCCGACTCGGACTTCCATCGGGAGCGGATAAGACCTTCCTCTGAAGCAAACTTCTCGCACGAAGAATCATCGGCAGAGGCCAAGCGGGATGAAGCGAAAAATTCAAAACCGCAGAAGCAATCCGCGAAGATTCAGGACGAAGAAAAACCCGGGAATTCGGGAACCTCCGAACCGGAGTCCAGACAATCCGGATCTGTCCCGCCCCTTATCACCCTGGGGACGGACACGCTTACCGAAGCAAAAGTCTCATGGCCGCTTGCCATTAAGGGGAACCCCCATCTCCTGATAGCCGGATTGCCGGGAATGGGCAAGACCACCTGCCTTCTTAATCTCTGCCGACAGATGATTGGGGCGAACGTGAGACCAATTATCTTTTCCTATCACCTGGATCTGGACGAGAAACTCTCCGAGCTGGTTCCGTCAGTCCGCTTCATTGATTTTAACGGTCTTGACTTCAACCCTCTCGAAATTCTTGACAGATCATCTCCGATGGCTTATCTCGATGTCGCGGGAGCACTCAGGGATATCTTCATGGCAATTTTTCCAGATCTTGGAGACATACAGGGAGAACGCATACGCGGAGCCATAAGGGACAGTTTCGTAGAAGCGGGATGGGGCAACCAGGATGTTCCGGACGCGGAAATCGAGGAACCGGCATTCAAACGTTTCGTAGAGATTCTCAAGTCCGAATCCAAACCCGACAAGGGTCTTCGCACACTGCTCGCCCGCCTAGGCGAACTTGACGACTACGGCTTTTTCGACCTTCGCGAAAGCCGCGAAAGCCTCTGGGGCGGCGAGCGGCCGACGGTTATCCGCATTCACGCGACGCAGAACGATAACCTGCAGAAGGCTTTCGCCTCGCTTGTGTTCTACAGGATTTACAAGGACATGTTCCGAAGAGGAACCCAGAACCGCATAACGCATGCCGTTATATTTGACGAAGCGCACAGGGCCGCCGGAATGAAACTCATTCCCACCATGGCGAAGGAATGCCGCAAGTTCGGCATATCGCTGGTTCTGGCATCTCAGGAGGCAAAGGATTTCAATTCGTCGGTCTTTTCGGCCATAGCGAACTATCTGGTTCTGCGGCTTACCGAAACGGACGCGAAGATAATGATCCGCAACGTGGCAAGTTCCCAGCAAGAAAGAATGCTGGCAGACAAGGTGAAGCAGATGGAAAGGTTCAAGGCGTTTTTCTTCAGGGAAGGCAGAAATAGACCTTTTCCCGTTGATCTTCTCTCATCTGAATGAAGCAGGTCAGATTGTATATGCAGAAAAGACAGAAATCAAAAGCACCCCGCGTTAAATAAGATTGGGATTCGGAGCAACGGAAAATGAACGGAACGGAAATCTGTCCTATATGGGGCACTAAAGCAGAAGTCCAGAGCGAGCGCAAAGAACAAACACTTGTTGTTGATTCTCCACGCACGGGAGGCAAATATTGCATAACCGCAGAAGCAAAGGCACTTGTGGAACGACTTGACGACAGGGAAAAAGCGCGCCTGACATCCTGGCTCGTCAAACAGAGGTCTCTGGGTATTGAATGTCCAAAGATAGAGGATAAAACGGTCAGCAATGAGGAATACGATCAACCTCTCAGTCGCTCAGAGAGAATGAACAGACTGCTTAAACATATAGAGCAAAACGGAGCAAGGGGAACTTTAAAAAAACCGGCAAGAATTTTCTCTCGGGATAGGTCGCCTGAAGTTGTGCACACTCAACCGGACTATCTAAAGATCCTCGCGGTCTCTGAGTCAACAAGCAGAGAAGAACTTTTAGACTTGCTGGATTCCATGCGGGAAAAAGAGTGGGTAAAAGATCCATTGAGGGAATATACGGGAGGAGAATTTCCCAAGAGTGGTTCAGTAAGTATAACCGCAAAAGGACATGAATATCTTGAAGGGTTAAGAAAAGTAACACCGAATTCCTCGCAAGCGTTCGTCGCCATGTGGTTTGACAAATCTATGTCAGAAACATGGGAAAAAGGCATAAAACCCGCAATTAGAAACTCAGGGCATGAACCTTTTCGCATTGATGAACCTAAAGATGTCATCAAAATTGATGATCGGATTATAGCCGAAATCAAACGTTCTAGATTTCTTGTCGCGGACTTCACTCACGGTAGAGACGGTGCTAGAGGAAACGTTTATTACGAGGCAGGATTTGCACAGGGACTCGAAATACCCGTTATTTTCACTTGCCGTAAAGACTTAATAGACAAAGTGCATTTTGACATTCGCCAGTATTATCATAAAAAAAAAAAAAAAACAATCTTAAAGATTTACAAAGAAATCTGGAAGACCGTATTT
>JAPOYE010000068.1 GCA_026706695.1 Candidatus Dadabacteria bacterium
CTAGTTATGTATATAAGTTCCCCCTGTTTTAACATATCGCATTGACTAATTACGTCAATAGTCAATACGGTTCCCGAGGCAGTCAGTCCTTACACATTTGCCAACCGAACGGCAAAACGGATTCTCTCTCGGGAATCGTAGCGCAGTAAAACAATAATAGGCATCCCGTAACCGGGCCTTAACAACTTGCAATCCTCCAGCAAAAACAGGATGTGAGCATTGTTCCGGCAACAGGGCACAGGAAATCGTTAACCGCTCCTTAACAGGGCCCTTACCGTTCTTTGATAAAAAACGGCAATAAATACCGTAGGGATATGTTTAACAACGCCCGCAAAAAAGTTTACAATTACCTCACGCGCGAGGAGAAGAGATTTGAAGATACTCTACGCCATACAGGGAACCGGGAACGGCCACATAAGCCGCTCAAAAGACGTGATAACCGAGCTTCGAAAGTCGGTCGAGGTCGACATTATGGTAAGCGAGCGCCAGCACGAAATAGATCTCGGCTTCGAGGTCAAGTATAACCTGCGGGGACTCGGATTCGTGTTCGGAAAAAACGGCGGAATCGACTACTACGCCTCAATAAAGAAGGCTCGCTTCGACAAGCTGCTCGGGGACGTTAACGATCTTCCCGTAGCGGATTACGACATGGTGGTAAGCGACTTCGAGCCCATATCCTCCTGGGCGTGCCGCCTCAAGAAAAGGCCCTGTGTTTCGCTTTCCCACCAGACGTCGTTCGCATCCCCCAAGACCCCGAGGCCCGAGAAGCCGAACAAGATAATGGAATTCATAATAAAGTGGTACGCCCCCGTTTGCATACCGCTCGGGCTTCATTTCCGCGAGTACGACAACTTCATAAAGACCCCCATAATAAGAAAGGAGCTTCGCCGCTACGAAGTGCGCCGAAACGGCCACTACACGGTCTATCTCCCGAGCTTTGACGAGCGCACCCTGATCAGGCATCTGAGCAAAATCGACGTGCGCTGGGAGCTTTTCTCAAAACACTACAAGGGAGAGCCCTACACAGAAGGAAACGTCACCGTGTACCCGGTAAGCTACGAGAAGTTCATAGAAAGCTTCACCGAAAGCGAGGGCATACTCACCAACGCCGGATTCGAGACGCCTTCCGAGGCCCTTTTCCTAGGCAAGAAGCTGCTCGCGGTGCCGATGAAGGGGCAGTACGAGCAGGAGTGCAACGCGGTGGCGCTTGAGCAGATGGGATTCGAGGTGCTCCACAAGGTGGGCAGCGATTTCGAAAGCGTCCTTGAGAGATGGGTATCCCTTCCCCGGGCGCAGCCCGAACCCTACAGGGACGTCGTTCCCGACATATCGGAAACCATACTTGCCCTTGCCGAGCGCTACGGGGGCGAAGAGGAGTTCAGACACCCGACCGGCTCCCCTATCGAAGACGCCGAGCGAAAGGGGCTCCTAGACCTTTTTCTCTGAGGATAAAACCGCGGCGGGGAAAATCAGGGAAGAAAGAACCAGAAGACCGCGATGCCGAGAACCAGCCCCGCCAGTGTCTGGGCCAGGCTGTGGCACCCGAGTCTCACCCTCGACCACGCGACCAGCAGGGCAAGGGGCGGGATAACGAAAACCAAGGCCTCGTGCGGATGGGCGAACACCACCGCCCCGAGCGCTCCGATTGCGGCGCAGTGACCGCTTATCTTCCAGTAAAGCGAAACCAGTATCCAGAGGCCCGTAAGCGCAAGGCACAAGTAGCCGAGCGTGACCAAGGCGCCCGGGCCACCGACGAATCCGTAGAGAAGGAGCGACAATACCGAGTAGACGAAAATAACGCTGAGGGGCCTTATCCGCTCCTCCCTCACACTTATATGAAAATCCGTCACCTTGCCCTGTCCCATGAGATAGAATATGTAGGCCGTCGGGGCGAGCACGAAAAGCAGCAGGAAAAGGGAGATCCAGAGGAACTTGGAGGAGTGGTCAAGCGAGTAGGAGCAGAGAATCACCGCGTAGAAAACCACAAGCGCGGGGGAAAAAACGGTGGAGACAAAGTTCGCCGCGCCTACGACCCTGCCACCCTCGGCGGGACGCGGAAACGTAACCTTTTGAGCTATGTTGTCGTTGTTAATCATTCTTTCCCTCGACCCTGTATAAAATAAAAACCGCATGGAGCGCAAAAAACAAGAGATAAACCGAAGGTTTTTTAATCACCCTTTTAAAAACCGTTAACACGGCCTTAAGCTTGCAGGGCAAAGAGGGTTCTAAAACCCGCGAATAATCTGTATAATACCCAACGGGATGACCGCAAAAGGAAAAAAATTCTTTCTTAGCGGCGCCACGGGGACGGCGACCGTCCTCTGCGCACTTGGAGCGCTAGTATCAGGATACCTGCTTGTGGCTGACTTCGTGCTCGGGGGCGCGGAGCTTTGCCTTACGGGCAAAGGCTGCGACATGGTAAGGGAGAGCCGGTACTCGAGCATCGGGGGCATACCGGTCTCGCTGCTCGGAGTTTTGGGATACGCGTCTATGGTGACCGTTTCCGTCTCGCGCCTTGGGCGGCGGACAAAGTGGAACCTTCTTTTCTGGCTATCGGCGGCGGCTGTCGGTTTTTCGGCTTACCTCACCTACCTTGAACTTTTCATAATAGAGACGCTTTGCTCCTGGTGCGTGGCCTCGGCCGTAATCGCGGTAGCGGTGTTTCTGCTCGCAGCCTCTCAAACGACCGGCGGCGCCATAAAGTCCTTCGGCGGAGCGGCGGCGGTTTTCGTCTTGGTGTTTGCCGCATCTTACTCCATTCATTCCCCCGCCCCGCGGGAGAATCCCTCGTCCGCGGCTACCTTTTACCAGGTGAGCCTTGCGAAATACCTCTCGGAGCGCGGAGCAACCATGTACGGCTCATACAACTGCGGTCACTGCGAGAAGCAGAAGGAGCTTTTCGGGGGGGCTTTCGGCCACATAACCTACGTTGAGTGCAGCCGAAGCGGTCCCGACCCCAATCCTACCCTCTGCGCGGTCAAGAACATAAAAAGCTACCCCACTTGGGAAATCGGCGGAGAGTTCCACGAGGGGGTAAGAACTCTCGAGCAGCTCGGGAGGATCTCGGGTTATTCGGGCAAGTGAAAGTTCCCCACTACAAGGCGCTGCGATCACTTGCCATTGCTTTGACAAGGGACTTTTATCAATTATCTTTATCTGAACGTTCCTATTACAACTGGGCCGCTATCGGGGCGGCATTGGGGTGAAGGGTGGAAAAAAGAAACGACGGATTATCGTTCATAGTATGCTGTAACAAGTTCGGGTGGACCCGGTCTTGGGACATAAGCAGGAAACGGTTCCAGTTCGTGCTGGGCGCCTTGGGGATTTTCGTGCTGGGCGCGCTTCTCTCCTTCTTTCTCTCATACAAGTTCTACGGGGAAGCACAAGATATCCGGGCGCAGAAGCAAGCCGAGATAGACGAACTGCTAAGCGCCGTCGAGGCGATGTCGCACGACATAATCGTGGACAAGAAACTTGAGGACAAGTTCATAAAAAGGGTCCTTCGTCTTGAGAAAAAACTTGCCTCCATGGAGAGAACGCTCTCCGAGAAAAAGCGGAGAAAGGCTCTCCCTGCGGGAGGACGCGGCTTCCAGACAAGCGATATCGGTCACGATTACTTCGACGCGGTCGAGAAGGACATAGACCGCCTCGCCGAGGCCATGAACTCCATTCCTTTCGGAAAACCCACGCGGGGAGGAATTTCTTCGCACTACGGCTACAGGAAATCTCCCTTCTCGGAGGCCAGGGAGTTTCACGGCGGAGTAGATTTCAGGGGGGAAATAGGAGACGAGGTCGCGGCCACGGCGGACGGCGTCGTTCAGAAGGCCAAGTACGCTAAGGGCTACGGAAAGCACGTTGTCATCAAGCACAAAAAAGGCTACAAGACTCTCTATGGGCATCTCTCCAAGATAAGCGTCACCAGGGGCCAGAAGGTCGTAGCGGGAGAGAAGATAGGGGAACTAGGATCGACGGGCCGCTCAACCGGGCCGCATCTTCACTACGAGATAATAAAATACGGGAGAAGGATCAACCCCAAAAAATACGTAAAATAGGGAAAAGCCTGTATGTATAACAGCAAGCGGAAGAACAAAAACAATAACTCGGGTGCCATGGAAACAGTTCTGGGCGAAGGCGTGGTGTTCGAGGGAATCATCTCGTGCGAGGGATCGATGAAGGTCGAAGGCGAACTCAAGGGAGACATAAAAGTCGCCAACTCGATCGTGGTGGGCCCTAACGGTTCGGTAACCGGGGACATAAACGCCAGAGAGGTCATCATATTCGGGAAAGTAGCCGGAAAAATAGATGCCGGGGCGCTTGAGATCAAAAGCACTGGAGCAATAACGGGAGAAGTCCTGATCGAAACCCTGATAACCGAGGCCGGGGGAATCATGAGGGCGAAGTGCGAAATGAAAAGCCCCGCACCGAAAGGCGTAAAGGATAAAGGCCCGGCGCCCAGCTCCTCCCAAGCGGCGAAACCCTAATGGTGGTGGTGGCCGCGGCGGGTTGCCTCGGGGGGATCGAGGACAGGCGCCGTAACCGATATCCGCGCGCCCGAGCGGAACTTCAATTCCAAAATCACGCTTTCTTCTATATCGCCCGAGAGCCCCTCTAGCATCACGTGATAGCCTCCCGGCGAAAGGGCAACAGACTTGCCCGCCGGAATCTCAATCAAAGCAACCTTCTTCATTGCCATCGAATCTTCCCTCATCTCAGTAACGTGAAGGGAGGACGAAGCGGAGCAGCTGCAGCTCACTTCCAAAAGTTCGTCTCCCGCGGCGGCGGGGTTCTCAATAACCATGTAGGCCGCGGTCACGGAAGCGCCCGGGGGATTTTGTCTTACCCACGGATCCTTGACGGAAATCTCCCCCTTGCTCCAAGCCAGGGGAGCGACAAGCAGGAAAACAGCTAAAACGATCAGGGCTTTTTTAACGTTCATGAGCGCTTACAGAAGAAGGCGTTTTACGTCGCCTGCTATTTTCTTCGGGTCAAGCTTTTCCTTGGGGTAGCGAAGCATCATCTCGCCTCCGGGACCTATCAGGTAAACCGCAGGGGAGTGAGCTACCCCGTAGTCTGACTCTGAGGTCTCCCGCTCCTTTGAATAAAAGGTTCCGCAGGCGTCGTTTACCTGCTTTATAGACTGCTCTGGACCCGTGAGACCTATTATACCTTCGTGGAAAAACGGAACGTAGGTCCCGAGTTTGGCCACGGTGTCGCGCTCCGGGTCAACGGTTATGAAAAGCGCCATGACCGCCCCCTCGTCTCCCACAAGATCAAGCACCTCTCCCAGCATCCCCAGGGTGGTGGGACATACGTCCGGACAGTTCGTAAACCCGAAATTAAGCAGTATGACCTTGCCCGAGTGGTCGGAGAGAGAAAATTCTCGGTTCCGGTGGTCGGTAAGGGAAAAATCAAAGGCGGGGCGGCGATACTCATCCCCGTGGAAGCTTCCCTTGTCCGTGCCGAGGAACCCAAGGACCGCAACCCACACAACAGCGATCAGCGCCAAAGCGGTTAAAAGCAAGTAGTGCCGTTTCATTCGAAGTAACCCCGTAACAGGTTAGGACAGAAAATATACACCGCCTTTTCGATTAGACAAAAAAAGAGCGCCTCAGGGGGGCCGAGGCGCTCTTCCTAACAAAAAGGAGGATGAAGGATGAGTATTGATCAATATTTCTAATCAACACTATAAAATATAAGTAATTTACTTAAACTGTCAAGGGAAAATTAAAAAAATTCGAAATAGCAAAAAAAAGCGGGCAGGGCGCCCGTGCGCCGTGCCCGCTTCGTGGTTTCTGCCAGGTAGAGGCGGATTCTACATCATGCCGCCCATGCCCATCGGTCCGCCAGGAGGCATCCCGGCGCCGCCCGTATCCTCTTTCGGAATGTCGACTACCAGCGCCTCGGTGGTGAGCAGAAGACCCGCGACGCTTGCCGCGTTCTGCATGGCCGTCCTGGTCACCTTCGCGGGATCGAGAATACCGGCCTTTATGAGGTCCGTGTACTCGAGCTTCGCGGCGTCAAAGCCGTTTGAGCCCTTCTGGTTGATTACCTTCTCTACCACTATGGAGCCGTCCCATCCGGCGTTGGAGGCTATTCCCCTAAGGGGCTCCTCAAGCGCTTTCTTCACGATGTTGACTCCCGCCTGCTCCTCGGGATCCGCGCCGTCGTACTTGTTGACCGCGCCTATGGCCCTTATGAAGGCCACGCCTCCGCCTGGAACTATTCCTTCCTCGACGGCGGCCCGGGTGGCGTTAAGGGCGTCCTCAACCCTGTCCTTTTTCTCTTTCATCTCGGTCTCGGTGGCGGCCCCTACCCTGATCACGGCCACGCCCCCGGCGAGCTTGGCGAGGCGCTCCTGGAGCTTCTCGCGGTCGTACTCGCCGCTTGCTATCTCTATCTGGCTTTTGATCTGGTTTATGCGGCCCTCTATTGACCCCCTGGTGCCGGAACCTCCGACGACCGTTGTGTCGTCGCGGTCTATGACAACCCTCTTCGCCTGTCCGAGATCGGTTATCTTGGCACTCTCAAGCTTCATGCCGGCCTCTTCCGATATTACCTGTCCGCCCGTTAAAACGGCTATGTCCTCGATCATGGCCTTTCTGCGGTCCCCGAACCCGGGGGCCTTTATGGCCGCGACCTTGAGCGTTCCCCTGATCTTGTTAACGACCAGGGTCGCGAGGGCTTCTCCCTCGACATCCTCCGCGATTATCAAAAGGGGCTTGGTGCTTCTCGCCACTTCCTCAAGAAGCGGGAGAAGGTCCTTCATGTTGGCTATCTTCTTGTCGAAAAGCAGGATGAGCGGATCTTCGAGCTCAACCGTCATCTTCTCGGGCTCGGTCACGAAGTAGGGGCTGAGATACCCCCTGTCAAACTGCATTCCCTCAACCACGTCAAGCTCGGTGTCGAGGCTTCTTCCCTCCTCAACGGTTATGACCCCGTCCTTTCCTACCTTCTCCATGGCGTCGGCTATGATGCTTCCGACGTTCTGGTCCCCGTTCGCGGAAACCGTGGCCACCTGGGCTATCTCCGTGCGTCCCTTCACCTGCTTGCTTGATTTCCTTATGCTCCCGGTCACAACCTCGACCGACTGGTCTATTCCCCTTTTAAGCTTCATGGGGTCGTGCCCGGCGGCAACCAGCTTTATGCCTTCGCGGTATATCGCCTGGGCAAGTATGGTGGCCGTCGTGGTGCCGTCTCCGGCGACGTCGCTGGTCTTTGAGGCGACCTCCTTTACCATCTGGGCTCCCATGTTCTCGAATTTGTCCTCAATCTCTATTTCCTTGGCCACGGAAACCCCGTCCTTGGTCACGACCGGAGCTCCGAACGTTTTCTCTATCAGCACGTTGCGTCCCCTTGGACCCAGCGTAGCCTTCACAGCGGCCGCGAGCTTGTTAACGCCCTCGAGAACTTTCTCCCTGGCCTCAGTGTCAAATAACAGATCTTTTGCCATTTTATTGTTTTCCTCCTTTGTTAGTCTTCTATCACCGCGAGTATCTCGTGTTCGGGGATAATCAGGTAATCCTCGCCGCCGAGCGAAACCTCGCTTCCGCCGTATTTTCCGAATATGACCCTGTCGCCGGGCTTTACGTCAAGCGGAAAAATTTCTCCGTTTTCAATGGGCCTTCCCTTCCCCACGGCAATAACCTCTGCCTGCTGGGGTTTCTCAGCCGCGGTGTCGGGGATTATGATTCCCCCTTCCGTCGTCTCAGACACGTCAAGACGCTTTATCAAGACCTTGTCATGTAGCGGTCTTATCTCCATCTCTAATACCTCCTTTTTAACTTTTTAAAGCTGACTGGCACTTGCGCCTTCCAAGTGCCAACTATAAAGTAAGCACGTTTTTGCGGGTGTCAAGGGATGGAGGGAAAAAAGAGGGGCTGATTTTCCATTTGCTGAAAAGGTTGAACAAGAAAAATTTTTCGTTGTCCGAGAAACCTTGGTCCAAGAAAATTGAGAAAAGAACGTGATGGGTTCTGCAGTGCTGGCGAAGAAGCTGAAAAAAGCTGAGGCCGCTCACAGGCTAGCTGGAACGACCTCGTTACTCCTTCTACACATGGCAGACGAGCTGCCGTTAATTTAATGTCTGCAAGATTAAATGTCAAATGCTGGCAAGTTCTACACGGACAGGCGCATTTCTTGATAAACCAAGTTGCAGTCGATAGAATTCTGTGAACGGATTTACGCTCCCATGTATGTAAAAAGCTCTTGGACGCGGGAGTTCCCGAAAGGCGGGCCGAGGCGTAAGTTTGCGTTTTGGGCGAGGCAGTTGAATGCAGTCCGGCGTGAAGCGGGATACTGGAGGGGGCGGGTGGACGCAGGGAAAACTGAGCGGCCCGACGGACGGGGCTTCGGGAAACCAAGCAGGCTGCGGGAGAATTCAGGCAGGAGATCAGGCAGGAAATGAGAGCTTGGGCGGAGGGGGTCGCCAAGCTTGCGACCTTGCGCGCGCAAGGCGCTGGAGCGGCGGTTCTCACCGGTCTCGGGATTATCTGAAACCACCTGTCGGCACCATCCCGCTAACCCGGCGGGAATGAAGGAGATGCTTGCGAAAAAACGGCGATGCGATGAAAAAACACCCTGAAGAC
>JAPOYE010000069.1 GCA_026706695.1 Candidatus Dadabacteria bacterium
AGGATAACAGCGGCGAAGGGGTGTGGGCAGACAGCGCTTACAGGTCAAAGGAGATGGAGAAGGTTCTTAAGGAGAGGGGGTACCGAAGCCATGTTCACCGCAAGGGTTCCCGGAACAGGCCGCTTGGAAGGTGGGCGAAGTACGACAACAGTATCTACTCGGTGGTGAGGGCAGAGCATGTGTTCGGGTCTCAGAGCAACGATATGGGAGGGAGACTTTTAAGGAGCATAGGAGTTGTGAGGGCCGGGGCGCACATAGGGCTTAAGAATCTTGTGTACAACATGCGGCGGCTGGTTTATCTTGAGGGGGCGGCAAGAGGGGTTTAAGCGAAAATGGTCGTGAAAGGGAGAAAATTGCTTCTGCCGGCGCGGAAAACAGGACAAAAACAACTTTGTATGATGAAAAAACTCCTGAGTTGAAAGGGAAAATGAGAAGTTGTCCGCAATCTTGAGTTGCAAACCAATTTTTAGAAGTGCCCTTACACGATGATTAGGGGGATTTAAACATCATCCCGGAAAACACTCCGAAGTTTTCTTGAAGAATTCATTAAGTATTCTCCCCGTAAGTCCCCATATTATGTGATTGCGGTAGGCAAACACGTAATCATCTATTATCTTCCCATCCCGCTTTCTTTCCCTTACATCCCTGTTCTTTGGGTTAACCAAGTGGGAAACCGGGACGCAGAAAAATTCCGACACCTCGTAATTGGGAACAAACTCCACTTCCGCATCTATCATTCCCACAAAAGGTTTTACAGCATACTGTCTGACGGAAGGAGTGTAGGGACGCACGAAATCCATTTCCCCGAGAATCTCTGCTTCCTTCCCGGCGTCAAAACCAAGCTCCTCTCCAGCTTCCCTAAAAGCCGTATCAAGAAGAGTCGCGTCACTTTGCTTTTTCTTTCCCCCCGGAAAGGCTACGTGACCAGAAAAAGCATCATCCCTGTATTCGGTTCTTCTTATAAACCATATTCCATAATCTCCGCCCCGCTCGCAGACCATAACCAGCACGGCGGATGCCAGAAGCCCCTCTTCAGGATCAAGCCGGGTTCCCGGATGGTCCAAGACCTTTCTTATTTCTTCTCTTATGTCCATCAGAAAAACTCTTACGGGTTAAGGGTCACTATAACACTCCCGTAGTAGTCCACTTCGCAGGCGGTATCGGGAGGGATAAAAGCAGTGGCGGTTCTCTCATAGAGAATGCAGGGCCCTTCAAATTGAGAACCCGGCAGGAGTTTTTCCCTTTCGCAGCATCCGGCCTTAATGCTCTTGCCCTCAAAAATCACATCCTTTGTGAAGAACCGAGGCTCCGCCTCCACAGCGCAAGCGGGAGGAATATCTATTTTTCGCTCCGGCATATAGGCCCTGAGTCTCAGGGTTACGATCTCGACAGTGGAAGATTCCTTCCTGTATCCGTAAACTCTTTCATGCTCGCGGTGAAAATCCGAAGCTATGGAATCACTATAGGAAATAGTCAGTTCATGGGACTGCCTTCGGTACCTCGCATCGACACGCCTTTCGAACCTCAGGTCCTCTCTTGCGAGATCCTCGCGCGCGAGCTTTTCGAGATCCGCGAACTTTCCGTCAGTCTCCCTAAGATGATCCCCGTCCGCCGAGGAGAAAAACGTGGTTCCGTAATCCCTGAAGGAATCGGCAAGAAGCATCCCGTAGGCGGAGAGTGCGCCGGGATTTCGGGGAAACACGACCTCCCGTATACCAAGGGAGCGGGCAAGCTCGCAGGCATGAAGACCTCCCGCGCCGCCGAATGAAACAAGCGAAAATTCTCTCGGATCGTAGCCTCTGCCGACCGATATCACGCGTAGGGCCTTTTCCATGTTTGAATTTGAAATCCTGATTACGAATTCGGCGACTTCCTCCGTGGGATGATCCGGGGCGAGAGAGCGAATCGCTTCAAAGGACCTTTCGGGGTATATATTCATCTCGCCGCCCAGAAACCAGCCGGGATCCATTCTCCCGAGAACTATATTGGCATCTGTTACGGTCGGCAAAACGCCTTTCCCGTAACACGCGGGGCCGGGGTCGGCACCGGCACTTCTCGGGCCGACCTTAAGGATGCCCCCGTCGGCAATGTAAGCGACTGAACCGCCTCCGGCCCCTATGGTCGAGATGTTTATCATCGGCACCTTAAGCGCGACGCCTCCCAGGGTGTTCTCGGTCATAAAGCTTATTTTGCCGTCGCAAAGAGATATGTCCGTCGAAGTTCCCCCCATATCGTAGGTGATAATTTTCTCTCTCCCGGAGAGCGCGCATATCTCAAACGCCCCGACCACTCCCCCGGCGGGACCGGAAAGAACTATTTTCGCGGGCTCCTCGGCCGCTTGTTCAGCAGATATAACCCCGCCGTTTGACTGCATGATGGAAAGAGATTTTTCCCCGAGGGTACGGGAGAGCGAACGCATGTACTTGTTCACTTTTGGAATCAGATAGGAATTAAGAACCGTCGTCGAAGTCCTCTCATACTCCCTGAATTCCGCGACAAGCTCAGAGGAGAGGGTAATCGGGATACCGAGTTCGGAAAGCGCAGCCGCAACCCTGCGTTCATTCTCGGGGTTTGCGTACGAATGGAGAAAACAGACCGCTATCGCCTCAATGCCGAGAGAAGATATCTCCTCCTTTATTTTCTCTACTTCAGCTTCATCCGGACAGACAAGCACACAACCGCGGTAATCCGTTCTCTCGGAAACCCCGAACCTGAGTTCCGGCGACACAAGAGGGACGGCCGGACTCCATAGCAGATCATACAGTTTCTCCCTGTTCTGTCGCCTGATCTCGATTACGTCTTCGAAACCCCTTGTGGTGACAAGGCAGGTCTTTGCCCCTTCCCGTTCCAAAAGAGCATTCGTGGCCACGGTGGTTCCGTGAATGATTTCCGATATATGGGAGAACTCAACGGGATGGGTTTTAAGCCCGTTCAGTACTGCTATCGAAGGATCACGGGGAGTGGAAGGAACCTTGTTTACCGATATTTCCTTTCCATCGAAGAAAACAAAATCGGTGAAAGTTCCTCCCGCGTCTATGCCTACCGAGAGCATAAAAAGATGGTTACCTCGCTGTGCGCGGGTTAAAACCGCACGGGGCTACGTGCGCAATCAGTAATTATCTCTATCCTTGGGATATATGACGTTTACCTTTCCTTCGGCTATCTCTCTTAACGCCGAAACAACATGTTTGTTGTCATCGTTCTCAGACGCCACCACGGTAGCTCCCTTGGATATCTGGCCTGCTCTTTTCATCGCTGCGATGGAGAGAGCAAACCTGTTTTCAACTTTCTCTAAGCAGTCTTCAATTGTAATTCTGGCCATGGATTGTTACCTTCCTTAATCAGTACCTAACCTGAATACTATACCCTATATCATTCGACTCTTCACGGTAATGTCAATTAATCCCGCCTTGATACCAGGGTGCTTCCGTTCTAGATTAAGCGCCTGTAGAATTTGAATTTGCGCAATCCTTATCCATAACAGAACGATTTTTCATTCCTTTCTTAGCGGCTTTCCAGGCGGTTTTTCCTGTTTCACAACCATTCTTGCTCCCCTTTTTTCGTCATCGCACGGATAAACCCTGCTTTTTCTACAGAACGGAATCACCGTGCCTTTTATTTGACTTCACTCTCTCTCCATGTAGACTCTGTCCCAAGCGCGTGCGGCAAAATCTCGGACGCCGTTACGGATAGAGGCAATCCTGGAGCCCGACAAAGTCGCCCCTGAGAAGGCAGGAGAGGGAATGCGAGTCCTCTCGCGCGTGCCAAAGGGAACCCGGCGACCCCTTAATTTTTTTCTTTCCTCAGCACTTTTCCGCGCTTCCTGAGTTTCTCCCTGTCCTTCTCGCCCTGATCTAGCCGAAAAAAAGAAAGCTGGTTCCCTCCCCGTTTTCCAACCTGCAGGGGGATGAGATAATGCGTGTCGCCTATCTTCCTGGCTAGGAGCACGTCCGCTTCCCTGCCGGGATTGGGGAGAATCTCTCCGTTGTCCAGCATGTCCTGCACCTTAAGGAAATCGCTCGCGGTTATGTCGTGGTGGGCTTTCCTGACGTGGGTCTTCCTGTCCGCGTATATCCTGACTTCTTGGGTTTTCCCGGCACCGACGATCTTCCTTGTCTCCGCGTTCATGACCGCGACGAACTGGCCGTAGGGGCGGTTGGCCTTGTTTTTCTGGAAGAACTCCTCGCACCCGGCGTTGTAGGCCGACTTCATGTTGGTGCTGTAGATGGTGCCCAGGCGCCAGGGACTTCCGAGCTGCACGATCCTTGCTTCACCGGTCTTCTTGTCGATGATCTGTTCTTTTCCCCACCAGCCTTTCTTTTTGAGTGTGGGTTCGAGGTTCTTTCGGAATTCCCGGAATGTCTGCCCGTCGGCTTCAGTTCCTTGCT
>JAPOYE010000070.1 GCA_026706695.1 Candidatus Dadabacteria bacterium
ACGCCAACAGTATCTACTCGGTGGTGAGGGTGAGGGTTGAGCATGTGTTCGGGGCACAGAGCAACGACATGGGAGGGAGACTTCTAAGGAGCGTAGGGATAGTGAGGGCCAGGGCGCACATAGGTCTTAAGAATCTTGCGTACAACATGCGGCGGCTGGTTTATCTTGAGGGAGCGGCGTAGGCAGAAATGGGGTGAGAGGTGGTCATGAAACGGAGAGAATTGCTTCTTATGGCATGAAAAACGGCTTTGCATGACGAAAAACCCCTTGGTTGAAAGGGAAAACGGGAAGTTGTCCGCAATCTTGAGCCGCAAATCAATTTTTAGAAGTGCCCTCTATACTAATAAGACTTGTCAGACAAGGTCTTCCCCACCGTCAACCCCTATCACGTTACCCGTGATCCAGGAGGCATCGTCAAGAGAAAGAAGCGCGATGGCCTTTGCCACGTCTTCTGGTGTCGTCAGCCTTCCCGACGGGTTTGCCCTGAGAGCATGTTCGATGAGCTTCTCGTTTCCCGGAATCTTCCTCAGCGCGGGAGTGTCCGTTACTCCTGCCATTATTGAATTAGCGGTGATACCGCTGGGGGCGAGCTCAACGGCGAGCTGGCGTATGTGGGCCTCTATGGCCGCCTTGGCGGCCGATACGGCGCCGTAAGTAGGCCATACCCTGTGGCTTCCCGAACTCGTCATGGCGAATATTCTCCCGCCTTCTCCCATTATCCCTTCCATAACAAGATCCTGCGCCCAGTAAACGATGCTGTGGGCCATGACGTCCAGAGTCATGTCAATGTTCTTGGTGTTAAGAACGTCTCTGCGTTCATCCGCAACGTAGCGCTTCAGCGTCCCGAAGGCGACTGAATGTATCATCACCTTTACCTGGGAGCCGTCCTGCCGCACCACGTCCTTCATGTCCGCAATGACCTCCTGTCTTTTCTGTGCGTCGGCCACGTTTACGTTATAGAACTTCACTTCGCTTCCCGTAGCCTTTATCTCCTCAACTATGCCCTCTACCTTAGCCATGGTGCCCCTTCGGTCAAGGTGCACGCCGAAAATATTCATTCCACGGCGCGCAAGCTCAAGACTGCAGGCCTCCCCAAAGCCGCTTGAAGAACCGAGCACCAGAGCCCAGCTGCCTTTAATGGAATTCTCAAACAATTTATGCTACCTCTCTGGATATCGATTTCAGGAAGTGGAATCGTACACGATTTCCCCTCCTTTTTCTAAACACCATGGATCAGCTTAATCCCTCGTCCGTCTCCTTGCCGGAAGAAACCACGTATTCCGAGAGTTCGGACCTCTCTGAGAAATCTGGGGGAAGTTCCTTTGAGGTTTTTATTCCTAACTCCCTGAGATCCAAGGCTCTTTTAACGAGGTTGCCCTTGCCGTCGCGAAGGCTGCTCATCGCCTTCTGATAAGCATGGTCGGACTGTTCTATGCGCTTTCCGACTTCTTCAAGATGCTCAGTGAAAGTCACGAACTTGTCATACATCCTGCCGGCGCTTTCGGCTATTTCCCTGGCGTTTGCGTTCTGGTACTCAAACTGCCAGATGCTGTGTATTGTTCTAAGCGTCGCGAGAAGAGTCGAGGGGCAGACGATTATCACGTTCTTCTCGAAAGCCTCAGAGTAAAGATCCCTCTCGGTCTCTATGGCCAGCATGAAAGCGGATTCAAGCGGAACGAACATTAAAACGTAGTTAAGGCTCGTGATTCCGGGAATATCCTCGTATGCCTTGGAACTGAGTTCCTTTATGTGGTTTCGAAACGAGAGAACATGCTGCCTGAGGTAATCCCCCCTCTCCTCCTCATTCTCGCAGGACATGTATCTCTCGTAAGCGGTGAGCGAGACCTTGGAGTCGATTACGACGTCTTTTCCCTCGGGAAGATGAACTATCACGTCGGGTCTCAGCGTGTTTCCGTCCCCACCTGTGTAGCTCGGCTGTGAGTGATACTCCCTGCCTTCGGAGAGGCCCGACATCTCAAGGGCCCTCTCAAGCACTATTTCTCCCCAGGCACCCTGGGTCTGCGACTCTCCCTTGAGGGCGGTGGTGAGGTTGACGGCTTCGCGGCTCATCTGCTCGCCCAGGTTCTTGAGGTTCTCTATGTGGGCCTTGAGGGATGCCCTGTCGCTGCTCGCATCCTTGTGGGTATCGGCGACCTTTTTCTCGAAATCCTTTATCTGCTCGCGGAGGGGGTTCAGGAGGGTTTCCATATCCGTCTTGTTCTTATCGGTGAATTTCCTGGTCGTATCCTCGAAAATCCTGTTTCCCAGGTTCTCAAACTCATCTCCGAGTCTTTTTTTCGCTTCATCCAGAATGGACAGCTTTTCCTCGAAACCCTTTCTTTCCTGCTCTATGGTGGTACCGAGCCTTGAGAGAAGACTTTCTTTTTCTGTAACCTGTGAAGTGAGTTCCCTCACCTGCCCTTCCAGCCCGGAAATCTTGGAATCACGGTCCAAAATGGCGGCTTGCTTTTCTCTTACGCTGGATTCAAGGGAGGCTTTCTCGGCGTTAAGAGCACCTGCAACTTCAACCGATTCTTTAAGCTCCCCTTCCAGTAGAGCACTCTTGCTCTTTGACTCTTCCAGTTCGGTTCTGATAAAAGACAACTCAGTTTCAACCGACTTTCTCTGGCCTTTTTCTCTGGTCAGATAGTAGAACAACGGAATAGCGACAATGGCGATCGCGCCCAGGTGGATAAGCAGGTCGGAGATATTCATGCCAGGTTTTATATTATAAATGATCGGGATTGATAATAAAAACCCTCGTATATATACTATACTAGACTAGCATATATACAGGAGTTAGAGCTATGAACACTTCCAAAAGCCATCATGTCTGGACTGTCGCCGAGGCCAAGGCGAAGCTTTCCGAAATATTGATGCTTGCCGAGACGGAAGGCCCGCAACGGATAGGAGTACGGAAATCCTTCATTTTGATACCCGCTAAGTTGTGGCAGGACAAAGAATCGCCCAAAAAGCCCATGGGTCAGTGGCTTCTTGAAAATATGTCCCAGGCAGGGGAGTTTGAAATCCCGCGCAACCGAGAGTCCAAACGCAAAATCCCCTTCATAGAGGACGGTGAGGAATGAGCGGTTACATTCTGGATACCAACGTTATATCGGAACTGACCAAAAAGCACTCTGATCCGAGAGTGTCAGCATTCATATCAATGCAGAAGAAACAGCTCTGGCTGTCGCCAGTCGTTCTGCATGAGCTTGAGTTCGGTCTGCAACTCCTTCCAGAGGGAAAGCGCCGTTTCGATTTGCATAGCCTCTTATCAGAGTTCGTCTCTGAATACGAAGACCGTATTCTGCCGCTGGCAAGAAAAGAAGCGGAGTGGGCAGCCCGGTTCAGGGCACAAGCCAAGAAGTCTGGTCGCGTGCTAGACTTGGGCGACGCGCTAATTGCGGGAACCGCAAAAACGCATGATCTCTCTGTAGCCACGCGAAACATCGGGGATTTTGCCGTAATTGACGTCAGGGTCGAAAACCCATGGGAATGAAGACTGTGTCGTCTGCGTTTTGCTGATAGAGTAATTTCAGATGAGGACAAACCGTAAGGTCTGCCGAATCAGCTTTTCATTTCCACAGACAGACGATAAAACGTTTTCCCTCCTCAACAAGGTCTGGAACCTTGTCATCATGAGTGATCATTGACCCTATAATCCGGTTGCGTACATCCGCCCCCGGACACTCCACTTAACCGTAGTCAGGATTTCCTTCAGCATTTCGTTTCTCGCCGGGCCCAGACTATCCTTGTCAGCCCTTGCGTATCCATAAAAACCATCTCCCGAAATTCCCAGAAAACCGCACTGCCTTTTGATGTTCTGAACCCAGAACCCGCATAGCGTCCCTTAATATATTTCCGTATTCCTTTACTCAAGAAACATTAAGAACATTTTTCAAAAAATTTACAGGAGGCTTCAAGTGACAAGACAAAACCTGTATGAGAAACCAGAGCTTGCGAAATTGAACGAAGCGGTCGGAAAAAGTGTGGAAGAAGACAAATATGTGTCGGAAGAGATTGTAGCCTTCCAGAAAAGCGCAGAAATAGTTTTCGACGCTGAAATAGAACAGAACCTTAAAAGTCTTGTCAGTGAATCCATATCAGAAAATACGCTTAAGGCTTACTTGGGGGTTCTGCGTCGGCTCAGTGAATTTGTGGATATTAACAACAAAACCATGTCCGTTGACTTACTGCTAGAGAGGCTGAGCGACCTGTCACTTGCCCGTTATATTGCGACACTGGAAACCAAAGGGAGAGCCCCGGCGACCGCCCAGATAGCAATAGCGGCTGTTTGCTATATGGCGAGACTCAGAGAACGCAAGTCCCCCGCGGGCAAACTCACAGACGCGGCAATGAGAGGATTCCGCCGCAGGTGCGCAGACAGGGGACGCGGTCAGGCCCGCGGCATTACATGGACACAGGCAGAAAAAATAGTTGCCGCATCCTTGAGCAATCCGGATTCACTGACGGGCATTCGGGACGCAGCCTTAATCTCGCTTATGTCGGATGCCATGCTTAGAATTTCCGAGACGGCGGCGTTGCTTGTCTCCGACATCACGGAAGAAGCTGACGGTTCCGGACGGATTAACATTCGCAGATCAAAAACAGACCAGGAAGGCAGAGGAACTGTTCTTTATCTCGGCCATCCTACAATGACGCGGATTAAAACGTGGCTGGAAGTTGCCAAGGTGAACAGCGGAGCCTTGTTCCGAAGGGTATCACGCGGAAACTTTCAGACATCCTGGGTCGGAGAAAAAGCACTGTCCTCTTTATCCATACGCCGCATTCTGAAAACCAGAGCAAAACAGGTCGGAATAGAAGGAGTGAGCGGCCATTCTCTGCGAGTCGGTCCGGTGAAAAGCATGGATATCGGCGGAGCCACCCTAGTTGATATGCAGATTGCGGGCCGCTGGAAATCGGCTCAAATGCCTGCCCAATACGCAAGATACCAGCTTGCGGAGCGCAACGCCGTCGCCCGACTGCGTTACGGAAAATAACAAACACTTATCGAGATATAACCCCGGTGCCGTAATACCAAGCAACGGGTATCGCCAACCCACTCTTTCATTTTCGCTGTTTTCGTTCCTTAACTGAAATTATGGAACGGAAACAACGAAAAGTCTTTCTGATACATATTGAGTTGAGGGTTTTGAAAATTAGGAGTTAATCGAATTGAAAGAGGAGCGGTTTGCTTCCAAATGCTTCCATTGGAGTAAAGCTTTGAATCTTTCGAGCGGATTTCCGCATCCATCTTTAATTCATTAACGAAATTAGCGCGGAAGTGTTTTTAAGAGTTCAAAAGATAATTTATTTAAGGAGGATTTACACATGAGATTACGTAATCTTTTTATGATTCTATTGTTATGCATGACAGTAGGAGTTTTTGGTGTGTCCTGCACCGGTGATGATGGAGCGCAGGGGCCACAGGGTGAGCAAGGACTTCAAGGCGAAAAGGGTGATCCTGGTGAAGTAACGGAAGCCGATATACCGGAAACTACCGGTTTCTATGACTTCCTGGAATCGTGGGGGGTTGAAGATGGGGAAGTGGGTTGTGGTGATTCGGTTCTAACCGGAACGGGTCCGTTACCTGGACCGGAAACTTTGAAGGCTCTTACCCCAACAGAGCGTACTGGTGAAACCGCTACCTTAAATGCGCTTCTCTCCGCTGGTTGTAGCAATGCTCGTTTTGGCAATGTAGAGCAAACACAAGGTAATCTGGATTTAGGATCTGACCCCGCCGATAACGCCATAATCTTTTATAAAACGGCACGATCTGAAAAATCAGAAATGTCGACAGAAGACAAGGAAGCTACCTCTTTTGATTTGGCGAGCAGGACCACAACCACTAAAGATTTCGTAGAAGGATTGCTCTTTGCGGAATTAATGAATAATGGTCCAAGTGAGGCTTTTGAACGCGGACTACTTCATTCAAGTTGTGGAGTTGGAGAGACTGCGCCACCGTCCATTCGGGGAGTATGGAGAGCTGCTAAGATAGTAGATTCTGTTCAAAAGTATGCAGACAGTGTAACATCAGGCTCTCCTGCCGTAACGGAAACTATTAAGGTTTGTGTACGACTTGACGCCCACCCCGGTGTAACCAAATGTTACGTTCAAGTAACCGGACCTGATGGTACCGTTGCTACCGACGATAGTGCTACCATTGCTCTCTACGATGGGACCGACCTAGACGAAATAGTTAGTAATGAAAATATAAATACAGGTGCGGGAGCGGGAACGGTTACTACTGGATTCTTGTTTGACGGCACCGCCGACTTGGATGATGCTGGTAACCTTTGTCATCTGTTCGGACTTAAATAATGGACTAAAAACCCCCATAAATGAAAAGGCTCCTAGTGGATTGTTTCCATAGAGAACATTATCCATCATCGAACTAGTTGCTTTATCTTTGGGTAAAATCCCTCGGTAGGTTCTTTCGTAACTTCAGACCTGCCGGGGGATTTTTTTATTCTGAAAAGAAAACGAAATATCGGGAACAAAGAGGATTGAGGCTGTCTCTAAGGGGCAGTGAAGTATCAAAAATCAAAAAACCAATTAAAGCACAGAGTAGATTTAATGTTCCATAATTTCAGTTAAAGAACATTGTTTCACCAACGGTTTAAAACCTTTGTTCATAAAATTAACATAAAAAACTTCAGTATGTCAAGAACTTAAAAAAACTTTTTAAAAATTCTATAACTCATTCCCAGTGCAAACAACAAGCTTTTTCCAGAAGGATGCAATGCACAAATCAGGTAACCAATGACAGTTGAATATAACGCTTAAGAAATCGTGTGTTGGTATCGAGAATTTTCAAACCTCGCAGTAAGCCTCACGACCGGTTAGTACTCATCAGCTTAATCCCTCGCAGGACTTACACCTTGAGCCTATCAACCTCCTAATCTTCAAGGGGTCTTCAGGAACTTACGTTCGGGAGATCTAATCTTGAGGCAGGTTTCCCGCTTAGATGCTTTCAGCGGTTATCCTTTCCGAGCATAGCTACCCAGCACTGCCGTTGGCACGACAACTGGTACACTAGAGGCTCGTCCACTCAGGTCCTCTCGTACTATGAGCAGATCCTCTCAAATCTCCTTCGCCCGCTACAGATAGGGACCGAACTGTCTCACGACGTTCTAAACCCAGCTCGCGTACCGCTTTA
>JAPOYE010000071.1 GCA_026706695.1 Candidatus Dadabacteria bacterium
CAAAATCCCGACCCCCTTTGTTTTAAGGGGTTTTGGTAGATAGTGGGAATCGCTGGACGCTACTGGAATTTTCTTTTAGAAAAGCTCGTCTCGCCTTTCTTGATACTTATATTCCCATGCGTTAGGATTTCCCTTAGCCATGAAGACCAATACCCTTTACCTTGAAACCTACGGTTGTCAGATGAACGAGTATGACTCGGACAGGATACAGAACGCCCTCGGCGCCAGTATCACCGAAAACCCAAAAGAGGCCGACATAGTTATCGTAAACACGTGCGCCATACGGGAAAAGGCCGATCAGAAGGCCCTCAGCAGCCTTGGGCGCTTCAAGCACCTTAAGGCAAAAAACCCGGAGCTTATAGTCGGCGTGTCCGGGTGCGTGGCGCAGCTCTACGGAGAGGAACTCATCCGCAGGATGCCGCATCTTGATTTCGTGCTCGGACCCAGGGCAATTCCGCAACTCCCGCGGCTTATAGAAGAGATAAAAGAGAAGAAGTCAAGGCCCGTTGAGACGTCCTTCGACGTGCAGGAGCCTTTCGACATCCTCTCCTACCACGAGGAGGGAAAACCCACGGCATTTGTGTCCATACAGCAGGGATGTAACAAAAAGTGCGCTTACTGCATAGTGCCCACGGTAAGGGGCTCCGAGGTTAACAGGCCCCTCGAGGACATAATCGCCGAAGCCCGGCACCTTATCGCAAAGGGAGTGAAGGAAATAACCCTCATAGGACAGACGGTGAATTCATGGAAACTCGGCGGGCTTAAGTTCGGGGACCTGCTTCGGGTGCTCGGGGAGCTTGACGGTCTTGAGAGAATAAGGTTCACGACTTCTTATCCGAGAGACATAACGAAAAAAATGGTGGAGGCAATGGCAGACGTGCCCAAGGTATGCCGTCATATTCATCTGCCCGTGCAGTCGGGCTCAGACAAGGTGCTGAGGCTCATGAACAGGACCTACACAAGGAACTGGTACTTAGATTCCGTTAACAGGCTCAGGGACGCCATGCCGGACATAGCCGTGTCTTCTGATATAATAGTAGGGTTCCCCGGGGAAACAGAAGATGACTTCGAGGAGACGATGAGCCTTGTCGAAGAAGTGGGGTTCGACAGTTCCTTTTCATTTAAATACTCACCGCGCCCCGGAACGGTGGGGGAGGAGCTTTGGAGATCAGGAGAAAGGGTGGAAGACTCGACGGCAGGCCAGAGGCTCGCGCGCCTTCAGGAATACCAGCGGGCAATTACTCTTGCGAAGAACGCACAGAGGATAGGCAAATCCGAGCAGGTGCTGGTTGAGGATGCGAGCAGAAACGACTCCTCGTGGCTTTCCGGGAGAACCGAACACAACAGGATAGTCAATTTTCCCGGAGAAAAAGAGCTTATCGGAAAAATGGTGGACGTAAGGATAACTGAAGGACTTGCGAATTCGCTTAGAGGACAATATCTGAATTAACACAGGGAGGGAGAAAAAATGTTTCTTGAGATGAAGGTTTCCTGCATAGTCGCCGACCCGTTTACCGATATGCCCGTCGTCATTCTGAATGAAGAGGAAGGGGAAAGAAGTCTTCCTCTCTGGATAGGATTCGAGGAGGCAAGCGCCATAGCAATGGAGATCAAAAAAACTCCGAGACCAAGACCCCTCACCCACGATCTTCTGAAAAACGTAATCGCCGCCACAGGCTACGAGGTCATTGAAATAGAGATCACGGAACTACGGGAAAACACCTTTTACTCCCGCCTTCGCATTAAAAAAGACGGAGAGGAACTCCTGGTGGATTCCCGCCCGAGCGACGCCATAGCGATAGCGCTCAGGACCGGGTGCCGTATCATGGTCGACGAAGAGGTGATAAAGGCCGCTCTCAGCGTAAAAGTCGGGGATAAGGGCCAAAGCGCGGGCGATGTCCTCGAAGACATACCGGATGAGGATTTCGGCAAGTACAAGATGTGATCAGCGGTTGCGGAGCATATACTCATCAAGGAATTTTCCGTCTCCCTCGATCACGTCGAAAACTTCCCCGCAGCGGTCACACTCTATGTTGATTCGCTTCGGCGGGTAGCTTATCCCGCAACTCATCACGAACCAGCCGAAAAGAGAATACCTCTGCTTCGGAACCACCCACGGATCCCCAACGGAGTACCCGCAGGCGCAGACCCTTGCGTCCCGCGCCTGAGTACTCATTCGTAAACCATGTGTGCGCTGGTTTCCGCCCCCACTCTAGCCCGCATATCTCATAAAGGGGCAGGAAAAAGGCCGTTGTTTGTGTTATAATAAAGTTATTGCAGCAACTTAAAACACAAGGAGACAACGGCCTTATGAGTACACAGTGTAACACGAAACAAATTGAA
>JAPOYE010000072.1 GCA_026706695.1 Candidatus Dadabacteria bacterium
GGCCCTATCAGATGCTCTTGGCCTACCATCTCTTGTATGCTCTCGGGTCTCATTCTCTCGGGGAGAGGAAGAGATTCTTTTTTAGGTCTGAAGAGACCTGGATCATCAGGGTTCAAGTCCGTCTCCTGTTTTCAGTTCGCACTTTGGTATAAAGATTAAGCTTTGAAACTTATAAATCAATCTGGAAAGCTCGTGCTTCTTTCCGCGGTTTTGGAAAAGAAGGCCGTTTGGTTATAATCAGCCCGTTATGGATATAAAACTCTTAAAGAAGCTCTGCGACACTCCAGGAATGCCCGGGGACGAGGGCTTGGTTAAGGCGATTCTGCTTGAGGAAATAAAGAAATTCTCAGAAGACATCACCGAAGACGTTCTTGGAAACATAATCGCCCGTATTCCGGGAGACGGTCCCACTTTTGTTCTTGACGCTCACATGGACGAAGTGGGATTCATGGTACACCATATAGATAATAGAGGATTTTTAAGGGTAACCCCGCTTGGAGGAATGGACGCCAGGGTTTTTTACGGACAGCGCTTGGTGGTTTGGGGAAAAGAACCTCTAAAGGGGGTGGTGGCAGCGGTTCCACCCCACGTGACCAGGGGCAGCGGAGGGGCCAAGGAGGTTCCGGAAATTGAAGACTGCGCGGTCGATCTTGGGCTCAGTTCTGAAAAAGTCGCCGACCTAGTAAAAATAGGGGACATGGTGTCATTTGACACTTCCCTCGATGAAACCGAGGATTCCGTAATTTCCAAGGCCCTTGACGACAGGATGGGGCTTTTCGTAATAATCGAAGCTCTTCGAAAGACTCCAAGTCCGGGCTGCAATCTCATAGTTACATTTACCGTGCAGGAAGAAGTCGGGCTTCGCGGGGCAAGGGTAATAACGCCGGTTTACGAACCGGACTTCGCCGTCGCACTTGAAGGCACTGTGGCAATGGACATACCGGGGGTCTCGGAAAGCAAATCCTTTGCCAATATCGGCAAGGGACCCGAGATCAGACTTTCAGACAGGTTCCTGGTGGCGCACAGACCATTCAGCTTTTTTATAAAGGAACTTGCGGAGAAAAACGAAATCCCTTACCAGATAACAGTAAAAAAAGCGGGCAGCACAAACGCAACCGCCATGCAGGTCACCGGAAAGGGGACCAGGGCGGCCGTCCTGTCAGTTCCGACAAGATATCTTCACAGCCCGAGTTCCATCGCCTATAAAAGCGATATCAGTCACACAATAGATCTGGTGTCATGCCTGCTCAGTGACATAGGAAAATTCAGTCCCTCAAACCAGCATCAGGGCGCTCAGCAACAATGATGGAAGAACTGCTCCGCGTATTCGAGGAAATCGCCAGGGAAAATTTCCCTGAACTTGATCTTGAGAAATTCTCTCTAGCGCTTCGCGAGGAGATAGAAAAGAAAAAATACGATCTTCAGGACGAAGCCCTGCTTGAGACAGCCCTTCGGGATGACAGAGACACCTTCAAAGACTCTTTTCTGGAAATGCTCGAGGAAAAAGCAGCGCGCGAAAACAGTGGGAAAGCATTTATTCTATCGGAGAGAGGCCGTAACGAGGCCATCTCAATCCTAATAGCCAATACCGAGCACACGATTGACTACTACTACAACACCATAATAGGAAAACATTTTTCGGCAAGTTAGGCGCAGGTGTTTCTCCGTATTGTTTTTTACTGGAACAACTTTTAAAAATTCCGGATTCCCGAGTTTGTAAGTCCTTTTTGAAAAAACTGCTTAAAGAACCAATAGCTCCTATTGGTCATTCACAACTCGCTTGCCTGTCCGGCGAGAACAGGGGAACCGCATCCTTGTTGGAACTCAGCAGCTCTTCATGACTGAAGGAGTAGTCCTTTGTATAGTCAACGCAAATGAAATGCTGCCCGATACGGTGCGAGCATTGGGCCGGAAGATGAGAAGGGTCGAAAGAACCGCTGTATCCACTGAGAAGTTCGCCGTCAACAAACGTTGCAATGACATCCGATACCTCCGATGAAATCAGGTCTTTAAAGGGGTCATTAGTCCGCTTCCGAAATATAATGATATCCGCCGCAAAGCCCTGCTCCAGCTTGCCGGTCAGTTTTTCTACCTCCAGCGAGTACGCTGCGTGCTCCGTAGCCATGCGCCAGTAGTCGCTTCCCGACAGATGGTCATCCCACTTCGCGTTGTCAATATGCTCGGCACAGCGAAATTCCTCAAGGAGATTGTACGAACCCGAGTATGACCAATCCGTACTGATCGCGACCCGGGCGCCGGCCCGCAATGCGTTCGGAATATCGACTGTGGTCCCGTAAAGAACCACGTTCGACCTCGGCGACCAGATAAGAGTCACGTCAAGGTCTTTCAGGCGCTCAACGTCTTGACGGCTCAGCCCCACTCCGTGGATAAGGGAGTAACGCCGCTCCGGGTTCTTCGAGACATAATCCAGATAGAACTTCCCTTCAATTTCCGCCGTGCAGTTGGTTCCCTCCGCAATGTGGGGCACATAGGGCGGTTTGTCCTCAAACTCAAGAAAAAGGCTGCGGGGATCGCGGGACTCGGTTGGCGCTAACGGGCAAGAAAACCCGCTGAGTTCCTCGGTAGCGTCAAAACCGTAGGGAAACGTCTCCATCTCAGCAAGATAGAAGTACCTTGTTTCGTCTCCGGGACGACCACCCGCATTTTTAACAAGTCCCTCAATGCCGCCTGAACCGGCCATCGTGGTGGTACCGGACAGAAGGTGGCGGAGTTCTATCCAGAATTTCCGGACATCTTCCTCAACCCTCTCAAACTCGACCGCATAATACTCCGGGCCGGCTACGCCCCGCCATTGATCACGGTGCGAATACACGGAACGCGTCATCGGATCCGGAAATCCTCCGCTCCAATCCGGGTGTTCATGCGGATTTATCAGGCCAGGCGAAATGTACGAACTGCTGCAATCAAATACCGAGGCATCGGGAATTTTTGCTTCGATGCTGTTTGTCTTGCCAATATCAAGAATATCAAGAATGTGGCCGTCGCGTATAAGGATTGCGCCGCACTTTGCTCCGCCAGCGTCTTTAATCAGATTCCCTATGATAATTGTCTCATCAGATTGTCGGATAGAAACTTCACAGCGTTGGGAATGTCGAGCAGACTCGGCGGAAGATGCTACCTGCGCGTCACTGCACAAATTCGAAGATGTGGAACCACAACCGGAAAGCGCAAAAAGGACCAAGAGTTGGATCGCTACGAGTACCGCCTTCACAGATTCTTGCTTAGTGAGATTGGCTTGTCTGTATTTCATCAATGGAGAACAACCAGTAATTGCTATTCTACCAATCTCTCCTTTTGATAGCAACATAATCCGGCAAGGTCTATTATATGAAAGGAATTGGAATTACGGAATTGACCGGACAAACATGGCATCAGTTGAAAGAACAGTCTCATCCCTTATAGGTCCTCCCCTCAATCCAAGTTTGGATTGAGCGCGAAGGAGGCCTTGTTTTAGCGGATATGCAGCGGGTGTGTTAATTCATTGGTGGAATTCTACCCATCCCCTATCCACCTTCTGCTAATTCCTTTACAGAAACACATTCTCTAAAGAAGAGATAGAGAAAGTAGAACGCGCTTGCAGCAAAATCAACCTTCGTGTGGAGCGACTTGAAAAAGTTCTAGGAAACGCCCAGAAGGCAATTCGTAAGATTGATCGACTACTTCTTCTTACGCCTTTTGCTCATCGCCACGTATTTTCTATTATCTTCCCCCAGATAAACCTGCCTGGGCCTTGCGATTCTGGTTTCGGGGTCGTTCATCAGCTCAAGCCACTGGGCAAGCCACCCGGCCATCCTCGCTATCGCGAAAAGCACGGTAAACATGCTCGTGGGAAGACCTATGCTCTGGTATATGAGTCCAGAGTAGAAATCAACGTTCGGGTAAAGCCTTCTTCTTACGAAATAGTCATCTTCAAGGGCTATTCTCTCAAGCTCAAGCGCTATGTCGAGCAGAGGATTTTTCCCGGTGACTTCAAACACGTCGTGGGCTATATCCTTTATTATCGCCGCTCTCGGATCGTAAGCCTTGTACACCCTGTGCCCGAAGCCCATGAGCCTGAATTCTCCTTTCTTGGCCCTTTCTATGTACTGCGGAATCTTGTCAATCGAGCCTATGTCGGCAAGCATTTCAAGCACCGCCTCGTTCGCTCCGCCGTGAAGAGGACCGTACAGTGCGGCAATCGCCGCAGCGGCCGCGGAGTAAGGATCCGGATGGGAGCTTCCGACGTTTCTCATCGCGCTTGCGCTGCAGTTCTGCTCGTGGTCGGCATGGAGGATGAAAAGAACGTCTATCGCTTTCTCTATCGCCGGATTCGGCTCATACTTGGTCTCGGTCATCTTGAACATCATTGAAAGGAAATTCCCGGCGTAGCTGAGTTCGTTGTCGGGGTATACATATGGAAGACCCATTATATGCCTGTAGGAAAATCCGGCTATGGTCGGCGTCTTCGCTATAAGCCTTCTCATCTCAAGTTTCTGCACGTCGGTATCGAATATGTCTTTTGCATCCGGATAGAAGGTCGAAAGGGCCCCGACGGTCGCAAGAAGCATGCCCATCGGATGCGCGTCGTAGCGGAATCCGTCCATGAGCTTCCTTATGTTTTCATGCACGTAGGTGTGATGCGTTATGTCGTGAACCCAGCTGTCGTATTGCGATTTGTTAGGCAGTTCACCATGAATAAGGAGGTAAGCAACTTCGAGGAAGGTACTTTTTTTCGCCAGCTCTTCTATCGGGTACCCCCTGTATCTCAGGATCCCCTTTTCTCCATCAATGAAGGTAACCTTGCTTTTGCACGAAGCCGTATTCCCGAAAGCGGGGTCATAGCTCATCATGCCAAAATCTTCGTCCTTAACCCTTATCTGACGAAGATCAGTGGCTCTTATGGTATCGTTGTCTATAGCAAGTTCGTATGTTTTACCTGTCCTGTTATCCGTTACGGACAAAGTGTTCTTCGACATTTGTGAATCTCCTCGTAGTAGTGAAGTTGTTTAAATCAAGTTGTCGGTCGAATCGGATTCCCGTATGTGAACCGCCCTCTTTCTCACTCCAACACCCTTAAGAGTCAATCCAACCGATCAAGGTGATTGTAACAGATTTTTTAACTAAACGCAAAACGACCTAACCGAATTCCACGACACTGATTGGGACAGGGGTAAAACAGGAAATAAAAATAAGCAGTGAGAAAAAAGCAAGCGCTTTTCTTCCGGCACCGATCTCGGTATCACTCGATATGGTCGGCGGATGGGATGTACCGATCACCAAAAGCAGTATCGCCCAGAAAAGCCAGCCGACCCAACCCTCAAACATAAGCCACTCAGGAAGAATGCCAAGCACCCACAAGCCCAGATAATCCGCAAAGTCCATCAGAGGTACCGTTCCCACTCCCATTATTGCAAGAAAAATAACCGTAGCGGCCGATATAGCTTTATGCCACTCCGCCGGGAAGACGCAGTATACAAGATGCCCTCCGTCAAGCTGCCCAGCGGGCATGAGATTCAAGACGGTTACGAAAAGGCCTATCCATCCTGCAAATGCAACGGGGTGGAGCAGAATTTCGTATCCCTGGGCGACTTCCCCGATAGCCATTTTTGAGAAAAGGGCAAATACGAGAGAATTGCCAAGAGACATGGCCGCCTGCATCTCAGAGAGCCTCTCAGAATCCAAAGCGACCACTTCCGAGAAAAGCAGCCCGACAAACAAGACCGGAAGAGCTACTATCACCCCGGCTATGGGACCAGCGACCCCTATGTCGAAAAGTTCCCTTCGGCCGCGTATCCGAGACTTTATCCTTATAAACGCCCCGAACGTCCCTATAGGAGAGAGAAAGGGAGGAGCGGGAATAAACCAGGGAAGAGTTATAGAAACGCCGTACTTCCTGCCGTAAAAGTAATGACCCATTTCATGGGCTCCAAGAATGGCGACCAGAGAAAGCGAGAAAAGAACGCCCCCCGTATAAGTTCCGCTTATCATGTAGCCGGAAAGGAAAGTCGTGGCCGCCGTGAGAATAAAAAGCACCAGCGGAATAAGGATAGATCTTTTGATCATGGCTACTCTACTTCGAGCAACATCGGGTTTATGGAGTTAAGGACATCCTTTAAGTATCTCTCTATGTCGGACTCCTTTGAGAGCAGCAACAGGTCGGACCTTATTTCCTCAAGCATCCGCTCAGAAAGCCTGTCCGAAAGAAATTTCACATAAGGGAACCGAAGCGGAGAAACGCTCAGATGACGGTAACCAAGAGCCAGTATAAGAAGTGTGCCGGAAGGAACTCCCGCTATTTCTCCACATATTGAAATCTCCTTTCCGCTTGAGAGAATCTGTTCTCTTGTAAAGTCCAGCATTCTCACCACGGAAGGATGAAAAGCCGAGTAAAGATGTCCAACCGCGTTTGAATTTCTATCCACCGCGAGCAGGTACTGTATGAGGTCGTTTGTTCCAATGGAAACAAAATCTATCAAGTCCGCGTAATCATCGAACTGATACACAAGCGCCGGAACCTCCATCATTATTCCGAGCTTCGGTATATCATGCCGGTGAAGGCTGACTTCGGCAGACAGTTCCTCAATTATCTGCGCCGCGGTCTCAACCTCCCAGACATTTGATACCATAGGCAGAAGAATCTTGAAATTCCCCCCTTTCTTCGCCGCAAGCAAGATGGATTTCACCTGATCCCTGAAAAGATCAAGATACTCCATTGAAAAGCGGATTGAGCGAAGACCAAGAAGGGGATTCTCTTCTTTGGGCATGTTGAGATAGGAAAGTATCTTGTCAGAACCCACGTCTAGGGTCCTAATGGTCACTCCATCCTCAAAATCAGCTGAGATCTCCTTGTATATTTTTAGCTGGGACCTTACACTAGGCCATTTCTTAAACCGTGCGAAGGCAAACTCCGTCCTGAAAAGTCCCGCTCTCTTAATGCCGTAACGCTTGGCCATCTCAGCATCGGCCGGAATTCCGACATTCGCCGTTATTTCGACGTTAAGACCGGTGCTGGTACTTTTTTCGGCTTCAGTCTCTATGAAGCTGCGGAGCTCAACGGCTTTTTGGTGCATGGATAGGTACTCATCCTTAAGCACCTGGTCGGGGTTTGTGAAAACGAAACCGCTCCTCCCGTCAACTATCATATCCTCCCCGGGATGTATCAGATTCACGATGTTGTCTATGCCGACAACTACTGGAATCCCAAGCGATTTCGCTATTATGACCGCGTGCGAAGTCTCTCCGCCTTTTTCAAGGACTATTCCCCCCACCTCCCCTTCAGCAGCCGTGACAAAAGAAACGCCTATCTCTCTTGCCACAAGTATCAAGGGCTCTCCGTCGGCGGAAGCGGAAATATTCTCGTCCTTTGAACGAGTAAGATCCCGGAGCATTCTCTCACCTATATCTCTGAAATCGTATGCCCTCTCCCTCATATAAGAATCCGGCAAGGATTCAAAACGTGATGCCTGGATTTCGAGATACTCAACCACCGCGGCCTCGGCCGAAACCCTCTTTTCATCTATGAGTTCGCCAGTTCCTTTCTCCATGTCGCGGCTATCCACTATCATCAGATGCGAGCGGAAAATATCCACTTCGTTTTTCGAGAGCTTCCCTTCAGAATCCATTTTTTTTATAGTCTTCTTAAGGTCTTGCGATATATTCTTTATAGAATTTCTAACTCTTCTCTTCTCGATTCCTGGAGTACGGGCCGTCATCTCCATAGTGGACATCTGGCGGAAAAGCCCGCGGAATGTAACCGCCTTGCCCACAGCCACCCCTTCAGAAACTCCTTTTCCCTGGTAGCTCCTCGTCTCGTGCTTTACCATGGACGGGGGTTTCAGCCGGTCCAGGGTGTTTGCGACTTCAAGAACCCCGGCAAGTCGTAGTGCTATTATCTGAAAAAGAGTCTGCTCGGCCGGGGTTATCTGCATGGGGGTTTTGTTCTGCCCGACAAGTACCCCGACACACACGTCGTGAAGCATTATGGGAACGCCTATGTAACTTTCGTATTCCTCTTCGCCTATTTCGGGAAAATATCTGTAATTGGGGTGCTTAGAAGCCGGCATGGCCACCAAAGGAACCTTCGTTTTATGAACCATCCCGGTAAGACCTTCATCCGAGCGCAGGAAGATATCACTTTTCGGTTTGACCTGAAGACCCCTGTTAGCCGTGAGCCTGAGAACCTCTCTTGAATCATCCCAGACATATATGGAGACGACATCGTAGTGAAGCGAGGACGAAATTTTTCTGACTACCCGACCCAAAACGGTGTTAAGACCCACGGACTTGTTGATCAAGTCGCTTATCTCATGAACCACCTTGAGATGAAAATGCTCCGGTTCAGTACGCTCTTTAGCAATCATAGGGTCACTCCGCCACACACAAAGAAATTAGTATTATACCACCATCAGACCCTGTTAGCGGAAAAAGGAGCATCTAAGAATTCCCTACCACGAACCTAAAAGATAAAGAAGAAAAAGCTTTCTCGGCAATAGATTTATGAAATATTGTATATATACTTCCCACGCCATGAGTCTTGAAATGATAAAAGTTGCCATAGTCGGGTCGGGACCCGCAGCTTTCTACGCAGCCGACCACCTGCAGAAGAAACTCGGCGACCGCGTCTTCATAGACATGTTCGAAAAACTCCCGACTCCCCACGGTCTCGTGAGAAGCGGGGTAGCTCCGGACCACCAGAAGATAAAAAGCGTAGCCAGAGTTTATGATAAAATCGCATCCAATCCTCAATTCAGATTTTTCGGACTTGTAGAATTCGGAAAACACTTAACGCTTGAGGACCTGCGCAGTCGTTACCACCAAATAGTTTTCGCAACAGGGGCCCAGACCGACAGAAAGATGGGAATACCGGGAGAGGGCATAATCGGAAGCCATACGGCAACGGAGTTTGTAGGCTGGTACAACTCCCACCCGGATCACATGGGCCTTGGTTTTGACTTTTCGGGGAAAAGAGTCGTCATAGTCGGAGTCGGGAACGTCGCGGTGGACGTTGCGAGAATTCTTTCCCTCACAAGAAGCGAAATGGAAAAAACGGATATCGCAGGCTACGCACTTGAGGAACTGGCCAAAAGCGGAATAAGGGAAATACACATGCTTGGAAGAAGAGGCCCCGCGCAGGCGGCCTTCACTAACCCAGAACTGCGGGAACTTGAGAACCTAGAGGACGCGGACCTCCTTACCTTGGCGGACGAAGCGGAGCCCGATTCCCTTACCCTCGAGGAGCTTGAGCGTAAACCGAACAGGACAGCCCAGACGAAAATAGAGATTATAAAAAAAGCTTCCGAAAGGGTTCCCTCCAAATCAAAGAAAATAGTCATAAGATTCTTGGTTTCTCCGATAGAAATAATTGCCGGAGAAGACAACAGGGTAAAAAGCGTGAAAGTCGTGAAAAACAGGCTTTACAAATCCGATGACGGCTCCCTTCGGCCCAAACCCACGGACGAGACCGAAGAGATTCCCACCGATCTGGTTTTTCGCTCCGTCGGGTACCGGGGAATACCTCTTCGGGACGTACCGTTTGATGACAGTTCGGGGGTAATCCCCAGCGAAAAAGGAAGAGTGCTTGACAAAACGAGCGGCAATCCGATTACGGGACTCTACACCACAGGGTGGATAAAACGCGGACCGACTGGAGTTATCGGTACGAACAAGGCCGACTCCGGCGAAACCGTAAGCTGCATGGTCGAGGACATTGAGAGGGGAAACACGCTACGTCCCGAACTCACTTCGGATGAGAGCATAAAGGAACTGCTCGAAGAAAAACATATTTCCTACAATGAATGGCTGCGGGTTGACTGGTTTGAGAAGAAAGAAGGCGAAAAACAGGGGAGGCCGAGAGTGAAGGTCGCGGGGCTTGAAGAAATTCTCGAAATTCTTGAAAAAAAGCACTGAAGAGGGCGGTCTTTCCCACTTCGACAGCATATGCTTGTTTGAATCTGGGTTCCGGCAGACCGAAAGTTACGTCGGACTCACACGTATCCTCCTTCTAAGAGGATCGGTTCCCCAGATTGAGAGGGAAAGCTCACTTCCTATATCAAAAACCCTGCCGCCTGAGTTAGAAAGTGGAAGTTCGATCAGAAACTCCGGAATATAGACGTTAAACCCGCCATATCCCTTGGAACTTACGTAGCCGGTCGCCCCTTTTATATCCTTTTCCAGAAGATAGCGTATAAGCCAGTACCTGTGTCTGCCTCTCTGCGCGTTTTTTATTTCCCTGGTGGCAAGACTCACATGCGTGTTTGTGGCTTCAAGCTCGCTTTCTGAGTAGTAAACCCTCTGTTCCTCAAGCCAGGATATAAGCTGACGCTGCATAAGAAGGTCTGTGTACCTTCTTATCGGAGAAGTCATCTGCACGTAGCAGGAAATTCCCAGGGACTTATGGACTTCGGGAGCAAAGGCAATAAAAGAAGGTTTTAGGTGCTTTGCCACCTTTACCGGGAAAAGGATGTCTTCGGGGTCAAGTTCCCTGGCTTCAGGCTCAATATCCTGGGTCTGAGAACGGAAGAGTGCCGGAATTCCGTTTTTATCGAAAAAATCTGCCGAAAGCCGGTTCATGAGTATCATGCATTCGGAAACGACATTGTGGGCGGGAGAATCCATGTAATCTTTGCTGACTGAAATTCCATCTCGGTCTCCAACCCTGATCTTGAGTTCCGGAAGCTGCACTATCAAGGCTCCCTTGTTGATTCTCTCTGCTCTGAGTGAATCAGTGAGAGGAATAAGGAATTCTCCCCATTGTGTGTTGCGCAACATTTCAGTCGCTTCGGCGTAGGTAAGATTCTTCGAAATCCTTATGACCGTCGCTTCAAAGTTATAATCGATCAAAGTAAAGTCCTCTCTTTTAAAAGTGGCGAAAAGAGAAAATGCAGGTCGGAGGTCGCCGGCAGTTAGGCTGAGTTTCTTGTTCACAAGATCCCGGGGAAACATATCCACGCGTCCCTCAGGAAAATAGACCGTCTCAGCGCGGTCAAGGGCCCCCTGATCAATAAAACTTCCCCTGCTCACAACATGGGCGACATTCGAGATGTGGACTCCCAGAATGATCTGATCCCCGTGCGTTTCAAACGAAATGGCATCATCAATGTCTCGGGTTGTCTCACTATCAACTGAAAAAACTTCAAGATCCGTTCTGTCTGTAAGGCTTGCAAAGCTTTCCCCAGCGCTCAAAATAGCTTCCACCTCTTCAAGCGCTCTTTGGGAGTGTCTGAAATGAAAAGCGATTTTTTTTGATTCCGGGTCATCGTCTTTCTTCCAGAAGCCCGTTTTTATAAGAAATTCAACCGCTGATTCCACTTCCTTAAGCCCCGCTTCATAAAGAAAACCCTTGGCTTCCTTGGCCCGCTCATAACCGTCAAGATCAATGACGTACCGCTCGATAAGTTCAAGGAACTCGCCGTGGGTCTCATCAACCACCGGAGGAACTTCGCCACTTATAACAGAACGCACCCAGCTTACGGCGGCCTGCGCTTTTCGTTCTCTTTCCTCTCTGAGTTCAAGGACACGAAGTGTCTTGGAAACGTCTTCCCGCGAGCGAACGAGATAGCCGTTTTCGCCTCTTGCAAGGTAGACAGTGTTTTTATCCACGGCCCAAAAAAGCAGAAACCTCTGCTCCAAAGAAACCTGCTCTGCCCCCGAATATAGCTCCAGTATCTCCTCAAAGCTCACGGTTTCCTGCTCCTCCACAACACACTCCCACAGCGTTTCCATATCAACGGAGTCTTTTTTCTCTTCAAGTTCTCTTCTCCATTTTCTCATTTCGAGTTTCTTCTCAGAGTCGGTGAGGGTTTCGGGAACGGTTATTCCGGTTAACAGTACGACTTTTTTCGGTTCAACCGAGTAACGCTTTCCATCTTCTGAGAGAACGGAGAGTTTGTCGGGATGGGCGTAGAGGGCCACTCCCAGAGCAGGCTCCCTTCTTTTTCTGTAGGCAACAAGTTCGTTTATACTGGGGAGATTCATCGAATGGAGCAATTCGATCAGGTAAGAGAATCCTTGTAGCGAAGCGCCCCTCTTATGAAATCTTTGAAAAGCGGGTGGGCACTGAGGGGCTTTGACTTGAATTCAGGGTGGAACTGACAGCCGACAAACCAAGGATGATCCTTAAGTTCCATGATTTCAACCAGATTTTCATCCGGCGAGAGGCCGCAAAGAACCATTCCATTTGACTCAAGAATTTCTCTGTAACCGTTGTTCACTTCAAACCGGTGGCGGTGTCTTTCGGAAATCTCTGAGGTTCCGTAGATGCTGCTAGCCAAGGTCTCGGGCTTTATGACGCAGGGGTAAGCCCCAAGTCTCATTGTCCCGCCCATTTCACTTATGTTCTTTTGCGATTCCATCGCCCATTTCACTTATGTTCTTTTGCGATTCCATTATGTCTATAACCGGGTTCTGAGTATCGCCGTTGTTCTCAGTCGTATCCGCGTCATCTATGCCACACACGTTCCTTGAAAATTCAATAACGGCAAGCTGCATGCCGTAGCAAATTCCGAAAAAGGGAATCTGATTTTCCCTTGCATATTTTGTAGCGTCTACTTTGCCGTCAATCCCCCTCTCCCCGAATCCTCCAGGGACAAGTATTCCGTGAACATCGGAGAAATAGTTGTCCGGAGACATACCATCCATTTTTTCTGAATTCACGTATTTTATTTCGACGGTTGAGTCGTTGGCTAAACCACCGTGGTAAAGGGCCTCGTGGAGGCTCTTGTAAGCGTCTCCGTGTGAAACATATTTTCCGACAACGGCTATGCGCACTGTCTCTTTCATGTTCTTTACCTTTTGAATGAGTTCCTCCCACTCCCCCATGTCTGGTTTCTTGGTCCACATACCAAGATATTCAATGATTATCTCGGCCAATCCTTCTTTCTTATACATAAGCGGAACTTCATATATGTGCTCAACATCCTTGGCTGTAACCACGGCTTTTTGCTCGACGTTACAGAAAAGGGCTATTTTTCTTTTAACCTCTTCGGGAAGGAACTTATCCTCGGTGCGGCACAGGAGTATGTCGGGCTGAATCCCTATCTGGAGAAGTTCCTTTACGCTGTGCTGTGTAGGCTTTGTTTTCAATTCTCCGGCCGCGGCAACATAGGGAACGTATGTAAGATGTATGAAAAGCGTGTTCTTCTTGCCGAGATCCGACCTTAACTGCCTTACCGCCTCAAGAAAAGGAAGACTCTCTATGTCTCCCACGGTACCGCCGATCTCGACTATGATGACGTCGTTGTCATCCTCAAGGGCAAGCACGCGGGATTTTATCTCATCAGTTATATGAGGGATTACCTGGACTGTTTTGCCGAGGAATTTCCCCTCTCTTTCCTTGGAAATAACGGAATCGTAGACCTTGCCGCTTGTGAGATTGTTTTTCTTGCCGAGCTGAGCTTTGGTAAATCTTTCGTAATGGCCGAGATCAAGATCTGTTTCCGCTCCGTCATCGGTAACAAAGACCTCCCCATGCTCAAAAGGGTTCATCGTGCCCGGGTCAACGTTTATGTAGGGATCAAGCTTCTGAAGGGTGACCCGAAGACCACAACATTCAAGAAGGAATCCTATTGAGGAAGCGGAGATACCCTTTCCCAGGGAAGACATAACTCCGCCGGTAACAAAAATAAACTTTGCGCTTTTCACGCAGAAACCCCTTTATCAAGTTAAAGCAGCCGCAATAAACAAAGGTCGGAATCTAAATATATTCAATTGGGAAGCAGCTTACAATTAAAAACGAAAATTTCACATAATCTGGCAAGACAAAATTGGAAAAATTCTTATACTCCATAGACCATCTAAGCCTTAAGAAAGTAAGGACAGATAGGAAGAAACAAAGGCAGGTTGTTAAAACGCCTATTTAAAATTCGAAAAATATGACAGAAGCTTTTCTGAGGCAATAGCCCTGTGACTTATTCTGTTTTTTATGTCGGGGCCGAGTTCAGCCATGGTTTTTCCGTATTGAGAAACATAGAAAACCGGGTCATAACCAAAACCACTCTGGCCTCTTTTCTCCTGAATAATCTGTCCGTGGCACTCGCCTTCAAAAAATTCCTGTGTACCACCCGCAAGAACTAAAGCAATACAGCAGACAAATCTTGCATTTCTGTTTTTCTCTCCTTTAAGTTCATAGAGTAGTTTCTCGTTGTTTTCATTATCCGAAGACCCTTCCCCGGCGTACCTTGCCGAATAAATCCCCGGAGCTCCCCCAAGAGCGTCTACAACCAAGCCTGAGTCGTCCCCAATAGCGTCCATCCCAAGAAAATCAGAGGTTGTTTTCGCCTTGATAAAAGCATTTTCCCTGAAAGAAAGACCCGTTTCCCTTATCTCGGGGACCTCATCAAAATCCGCCAGAGAAAGGATCTCATCGTAGCCATCTGCAAGAATTGATCTGAATTCTCTCAGCTTCCCCTTGTTTCTTGTGGCAATTACAATAGTTTTGCACTGGGAATTATATACTTGACTAACCATCTGGCTGCCTCGCATCAATTTCACGGGTCGTCGGAGTCCTTTTAAGGACGGAACGCTCCTCGCCGTGCAGCTGCGCCATTCCCAGACGCCTTATGTTAATCGCGGCGTTC